>DASXSA010000125.1:0-19255 GCA_036506235.1 Candidatus Limnocylindrales bacterium
CAGGCCGAGATCGAGAAGGGCAAGGTCGTCATCGTCGCCGGCTTCCAGGGGCTGAGCGGTGACACCGCAGCCGACGCGGAGATCACGACGCTCGGCCGGGGCGGCTCCGACACCACCGCGGTCGCCCTCGCCGCGCGCCTCGGCGCCGATCGCTGCCAGATCTTCACCGACGTGAGGGGCATCTACACTGCCGATCCACGGCACGTGCCGGACGCCCGGCAGTTGCCGGTCATCGGCTACGAGGAGATGCTCGACCTCGCCGGCCAGGGCGCCCAGGTCATGCAGGCTCGCGCGGTGGAGCTCGGCTGGGTGAACGGCGTCGTCATCGAGGTCCTGAGCTCGTTCGAGGACGCACCCGGCACGCTCATCAAGGAGGATCCCTTCGTGGAGCAGCGCAACAAGGTCCGGGGCCTGGCCCACGATCGGAACGTCGCGAAGGTCACGCTCGTCGAGGTGCCGGACCGGCCGGGCGTCGCCCATGCCGTCTTCGCACCGCTCGCCGACGGCGGCATCAACGTCGACATGATCGTCCAGAACGTCGGTCACCACGGTGCGACCGACCTGTCGTTCACGGTCCCGGAGGTCGATCTCGCCAGGGCGAAGCGGATCCTCGAACCGGTGGTTCGCGACCTCGGTTTTCGCGAGATGACGACCGATTCGGCGGTCGCCAAGGTGTCCATCGTCGGCGCGGGCATCCAGAATGCCCCCGGATACGCGGCCCGCATGTTCGGGGCGCTGGCAACCGCCGGGGTGAACATCGAGATGATCACGACGTCCGAGATCCGGATCACCTGCATGATCGCCGAGGACGAGGTCGAGACGGCCGTGCAGGCATTACACGCAGCCTTCGAGCTCGCGAAACCGGACGACGTCACAGAGGCAGCCGACGCCGGCGGACCCACCGCGAGCGCTGTCGCTTCGTGATCGTGGCCACATTCCTCTCCCGCCGGGAGCGCTTCTCGATCGTCGGATCCACGAACGACGTGGTCCGCTCGTGGCTTTTGGACGGCGTACCCGAAGTCTGCCTCGCGGTCGCGGACGAACAGTCCGCAGGGCGCGGCCGGGAGGGCCGCTCGTGGTACGCGCCAAAGGGCACGAGCCTGCTCCTCTCAATGGGCTTTCGACCGAGCTGGCTGCCGGCTGCCGAGACCTGGCGGCTGGCCGCCGTGATCTCGCTTGCAATGGCAGGCGCGGGCGAGGAGGTGGCCGGGCTACGGCCCGGTGCGGTTCGGCTGAAGTGGCCGAACGACCTCTATGCCGAGTCGGCCGACAGGGCGGCGAAGCTGGGCGGTGTGCTCGGTGAAACCGACGGCATCGGCACGGACGACCCGCGCGCGATCATCGGCCTGGGCATCAACGCCGACTGGCGACCGTCGGACTTCCCGCCGGATCTTGCGGACCGGATGACGAGCCTGCGCGCGATCGGCGGCGACCACCCGATCGATCACGCCGCGCTGCTGGAAGCGTTCGTCGAACGCGTCGAGGCGGGTATCGGTGCCTTGCGCGTCGGCCGCTTCGATGCCGCCGAGTGGATGGCGCGCCAGCTGACGACCGGGCGACTCTGCTGGCTCGAGCAGCCGGACGGCCGCGTCCTCCCGGTCCGTGCCGTGGGCGTCGACGACGAAACGGGTGCCCTGATCGTCGAGAGCGTCGAAGGCGAGGACGAAGAGGAACAGGTGAGCGCAGCCTCTCGCCACGAGCCCGGCGACGAGGAGGGCCATCACGGCGCGCGGCGCATCCACAGCGCGGCAGTGCAACACGTCCGGCTTTCCGAGCCACGGATGGCGGCGGCCGGACCGGTGTCGCCGGGCCAGGTGTAACGGAGTGCCTTCGCCGGTGTTCTGGAAGGCAGGCGCACAAGAGGAGTCGCCGCGCCTCGCCCATTTCGATCGGGATCGCCTGCTCGTGCAGCGCGCGCAGCGCGACCCGGCCGCATTCGACGCCCTGTACCGCAGGTACCTCGCCCAGGTGTATTCGTACGCGTACTACGAGCTCGGCGACCATCACGAAGCCGAAGACGCCACGGAACGGACGTTCCTGCTCGCGCTCTCGGGCCTGCCACGCTTCGAGGAGCGGGCAACGCCAGAGGATGGCGAGGGCGCGTCGACCTTCCGCGTCTGGCTCTTCCGGATTGCGCGCAACGTGGTCGCGAATCAGAGGCGGGCCCGCCGCCGGCACCCGACCGCTCCACTGGAAGCAGCGTCCAACACCGCCGACCCGCTCGACCTCGAAGCCCGCACGACCGAGCGAGCTGCCGCGGCCGACGCCTGGGCCGCAGTCGATCGGCTTCCGGGCGACCGGCGCCGGGCGCTCCTGTTCCGCTTCGTTGACGAGATGTCCACGGCGGAGATCGCCGGCGTGCTCGGGCGGTCCGAGGGAGCCGTCCGCGTGCTGATCCACCGCGCCCTTCGGAGCGTTGCCCGCGACCTTCGTTCGGCCGACGAACGGTGACCCTGCCGATCGGAGACCGGCTCGAGGCCGAAGCCCTCCTCACCGACCATTACCTCGACGCCCTGCTCGCGGCGAACGACCGCCATGCGCAGGACGCGCCCTCGGACCCTCGCCTCGACGCGGACCTGCGGCGGGCGGCCGCCTGGCTGCGCTCCAGCCTCACGCGCGTCCACCCCTCGTTCCGCTTCGAGGAGCGGCTGGCCGCCCGGCTGGCGGAAGTGGCGGCAGGCCTTCGCCTCGCCCCGGCCGCCGGCGGAGAAGGCGGCTCGGTGCCGTTCCGCGGACTCGCGTTCGACCCCGCGCAGGAGCCCGGGCCGGGCTTTGAGGATGAGAAGGGTCGGGACGCTGGTCCGTCGCGCGAGCTCCTGATCGGCGGCGCCCTCACGTCGGCTGCCCTCTCGATCGCAGGCGCGGCATTCGTCGCCTGGCGGCGGAGCCGGGGTCAGGGCTCGCCGATGGCCCGTGCCGTTCGCGCCGCACGCGAGAGCCGGGCGCTTGGCCGGCTCCCCGAGGTCGACGCCCGGCGGGCATTGGACTGATGCCGATCAAGCTGCCGTCCTTCCGGGGGCGCCGCGACACCTATCCGCCTGACCTCTGGACCAAGTGCCCGAGCTGCGGTGAGATGCTGTTCAACAAGCAGCTCGACAAGGTGGACCGGGTCTGCCCCAACTGCGGACATCACTTCCGCCTGTCGGCCAGGGCCAGGCTGGATCTCCTGCTCGACCGGGACAGCTTCCACGAGCGTGACGAAGGCCTGCAGTCGCTCGATCCGCTCGGGTTCGTCGACCAGAAGCCGTACCCCGACCGTATCGCCGCCGCGCAGGTCGCAACCGGCATGCGCGACGCAGCCGTCTGGGGCATGGGCACAATCGAAGGCCGTCAGGTCGCGATCTGCGTCATGGACTTCGCGTTCATGGGCGGCTCGATGGGCAGCGTCGTCGGCGAGAAGGTGACCCGCGCGGCCGAAACCGCACTGGAGCTGCGCATCCCGCTGATCGTCGTGTCGGCGTCGGGCGGCGCACGCATGCAGGAGGGGACGCTCGCGCTGATGCAGCTGGCCAAGACGGTGGCCGCACTGGAGCGCTTGCGGGCCGAGGGCGTCCCCTATGTCTCGATCCTGACCGACCCGACGACCGGTGGCGTGTTCGCGTCCTACGCAGCACTCGGCGACGTGAACCTGGCCGAGCCCAATGCGCTCATCGGCTTCGCCGGTGCACGCGTCTCCGCCGGAACGATCGCGAGCGAGCTCCCGGAGGGCTTCCAGCGCTCGGAGTTCCTGTTCCGGCACGGCTTCGTGGATCGCGTCGTTCACCGCAGCGAGCTGCGCACCGATGTCGCGACACTGCTGCGCTTCCTGGAACCGGTCAGCTTCGAGGAGGCCGGTGTCGAGGCGGCGACGGTGCCCGCCTTCCGACCGCTCTCGTTCCTGTCGTCACTTGCCGAGCGCGTCTCGGACCTTGCCGCGCCAGAGGGCGACGGCCGGACGCCGACGAACGGACGGCCCGCGGCCCCTTCGACGCCTGCATCCTCCTCGACGCCCGCATCTTCGTCGACGACTCTCGGCCCGGCCTCCGCGAGACCGTCCCGCGCACCAGGGGACCAGCCCGAGCAGCCGGCCGACGGCGCGCCTGCCCCTGCAAAAGAGCCGGCCAGATCCCGGGGTCAGCGCGATGGTTGAGCGCCTGCTCGGCCGCGGAGGCGGCACCGACGGTCGACCAACCGTGGCTCCCGATCCGAGACCCGACGTCTGGGCGCGCCTCCAGCTCGCCCGCAACCTCAAGCGCCCGCACACGCTCGAGCTCGTCGCCGCGATGGCGGACGAGTTCATCGAGCTGCATGGGGACCGGCTGTTCGGTGACGACGAAGCTCTGGTGGCCGGCCTGGCGCGCATCGGCGGCCGGCGAATGGTCGTCATCGGCCAGCAGAAGGGCGCCGAAACCGACGAGAACATTCGGCGGAACTTCGGGATGCCGCACCCGGAGGGGTATCGCAAGGCCATTCGCGTCATGGAGCTTGCCGAGCGATTCCGCTTGCCGGTCGTCACCTTCGTCGACGTCCCTGGGGCGAACCCGGGCCCGGAGTCGGAGGAGCGCGGAATCGCCGAGTCGATCGCCCGCTCGATCGGGGTGATGACCCGCCTCCGCACGCCGATCGTGGCGGTGATCACGGGCGAAGGCGGATCCGGCGGCGCGCTGGCGATCGCCGTGGCGGACGTCGTGATCGCGCTCGAGAACGCCGTCTACTCCGTCATCAGCCCCGAAGGCTGCGCGGCGATCCTGTGGCGCACACCGGACCAGGCCGAGACCGCCGCCGCTGCGATGAAGATGACCGCAGAGGACCAGCAGGCGCTGGGCGTCGTCGACCTCGTGATCCCCGAGCCCGGCGCTGGAGCGCACACCGATCCGGGCGAGACGGCGCGCCGCCTGAAGACCGCGATCCTGGCCGAGATCGATCGGCTGGCGCGCTTCCCTCTGGATGAGCTGGTGGCGCGCCGCTACCGACGCTACCGCGACCTCGGCGCGTACACGACCGTGACCGCCGCGCCCGTCGCACCCCCGGAGAGGCCGGGGCTCGTCGACCGGCTGCGCGACCTGCTCGAAGCCGGGCTGCAGACGATCGGTGGCCCTGCACCGGGCACCGGTCGCCGCGACGACGACGACCCACAGCCGCCGGCGCGAGAGGAAGTCTGACCCGTGGCCGGACGCACGCGAAGGTCCACTCCCCCGGATTCGCGATCGAGCGATGACCGGCTTGTCGACCACCAGGCAATCGACCGCCTCGCGGATGAGCTGCTGCCCGCGCTGATGGCCAAGCTCGGCGCGAGCGGCCTCGGCGAGGTCGAGGTCCGCGAGGGCAACTGGAAGGTGCGCCTGCGCCGGCCAGATGCCGGCGTGGAGGCCGCCGGGGCACCCAGGCGCCGCTCGGGCGACCGGCCGTCGAGAGCGCAACCCGGGCATGCCGGACACGGGCACGCGCCAGCGGCTGTTGAGACCCACAAGTCCGGACGGGACGGGAAAGCGATGAGCTCCGGCAACGGAGCCCATCCCGAGCCTCGAGAAGCCCCGCAGCCCAGCAGCCCGGGCGCGAGGCGCGCGGTGGCGACGTCGCCCGCGGTCGGGATCTTTAACGGCCGCTCGGACCTGCGGCCGGGCGCGTGGGTTCGGGCGGGGGACCGCCTGGGGGCGGTCGACGTGCTTGGCGTCCCACAGGAGGTCGTGGCGCCGGTCGACGGGGTGCTCGGCGTCAATCTCGTGGAATCGGGCGACGCCGTCGAATACGGCCAGGAGCTGGTCCTGATCGAGCTGGCCGGAGTCACGTCCGGGGGCGGGCACGGGACGCCGGCGGCCGAGCCCTGATGTTCCGCAAGGTCCTGATCGCGAACCGGGGCGAGATTGCGCTGCGGATCCTGCGGGCCGCCCGGTCGCTGGGTATGGAAGCGGTTGTCGCCTACAGCGAGGCCGACCGGGAGAGCCTTCCGGTGCAGCTCGCAGACGAGGCGATCTGCATCGGCCCGGCTGACGCCCGCCGTTCGTACCTTTCGGCGCCGGCCATGATCTCGGCCGCGATCGTAACCGGCTGCGACGCGATCCATCCCGGCTACGGCTTCCTGTCCGAGGACGAGGGCTTCGCCGAGGTGGTGCGGGCCCACGACCTGGCGTTCATCGGCCCTCCGCCCGAGGTCCTCGACCGGTTCGCGTCCAAGGAAAGCACGCGACGCCTGCTCGGCGGCTTCGGCCTGCCCACGATCCCCGGATCGGACGGGCTGTTGCGCGACGAGGCGCACGCTCTCGAGGAGGCAGACCGGATCGGCTTCCCGGTCCTGCTCAAGCCCTCGGCGGGTGGCGGCGGGAAGGGCATGCGAATGGTGCGCTCGCCGCGCGAGCTCGAGGCTGCGATCACGATCTGCCGCTCGGAAGCACGGGCGGCGTTCGGCGACGACTCGCTGTACATGGAGAAATGGCTCGACGACAACCGTCACGTCGAGGTCCAGGTCGCCGTGGACCGCTACGGGCACGGCGTCCACCTCGGCGAGCGCGACTGCTCCGTTCAGCGGCGGCACCAGAAGATCGTCGAGGAGGCGCCGACGCCGGCCCTCTCGCCGGCCGCTCGCGCCGAGCTCTCCGAGCACGCGATCCGGGCGGTGCTTGCAGCGGGCTACGAGAACGTGGGCACGCTCGAGTTCCTGGTCGACAGGGAGGGCAACTTCTACTTCATCGAGATCAACTGCCGCATCCAGGTGGAGCACCCGGTGACGGAGATGCTGACCGGCATCGACCTGGTGGCAACCCAGATCCGGATCGCCGCCGGGGAGCCCCTTGGCCTGACCCAGTCCGAGATCGTGCCCCGTGGCCACGCGATCGAGTTCCGGATCAACGCCGAGGATGCCGGCGCGGACTTCCGGCCCCAGGCGGGCCTGGTCGAGCGCTTCATGTCGCCGGGCGGGCCGGGCGTGCGCGTCGACACGCACGTCTACGCCGGCTACGAGGTGCCGCCCTACTACGACTCCCTGCTTGCCAAGCTGATCGTGTGGGGACCGGACCGGCCAACGGCCATCGCGCGGAGCCGCGTCGCGCTGGACGAGCTGCTCGTGGACGGGCTCATCACGAACGTGCCGATCCACCAGGCGCTCCTTGCGAACGAGGCGTTCCTCGAGGGACGGATGACGACCAACCTCCTCGATCGGGTCGGCGGAGCGGCATTCCTGGCCGCGGCCGCCCGGACGTGACGCGAATCGGCCCACGCGTCCGCCGGACCGTCGCGCGTCGACGTGCAACTCTGCAACGAGTTGTCGCTCGCGGCGGGCTTCGCAGGTCAAACTGCCACGTGACCATGAGACCGAACGACCGATGACCGACGTCGCCGAGCCCACCGCGACCGCCCAGCCCACCGAGACGGGCGAACCCACCGGGACCGCCCAGCCTGCTGACCGCCCGTCGGCAGGGCCGGTCCACACCGCGCGCGAGATCCAGGACCTCATTCCGCACCGCTGGCCGTTCCTGCTCGTCGACCGGATCGTCGAGTACGACGCCGACACCCACCGCATCGTAGGGACGAAGGCCGTGACCGCAACGGAGTGGTTCTTCCAGGGACACTTTCCTGGCCTTCCCGTCATGCCCGGCGTCCTGCAGATCGAGGCCCTTGCCCAGACGATGGCCGTCTACGTCGCCAAGCAGGAGGGGTTCGGCGACAGGATCGGGCTGTTCGCGGGCATCGAGGACTGCCGCTTCAAGCGCGTCGTTTCGCCGGGCGACACACTCCGCCTCGAAGTCACCATGGAGAAGCTCGGGCGCCGGTTCGGACGGGGCAGGGCGGTCGCCAGCGTCGACGGCGAGGTTGCCTGCGAGGCCACCCTCAGCTTCATCATCCCGGACGCCTCGGTGCTGCGCTGATGCCACGACTCGCGCTCCTCTCCGACGTCCACGGCAACGCCCCGGCCCTTGCAGCCGTGCGGAAGGCGATCAAGGCGGCCAGACCGGACACGATCCTGATCGCCGGCGATCACGTGCTCAACGGCCCGGACCCGGTTGAGGCCGTCGACGGGATCCGGGAGATGGAAGAGGCGGGCGCGATCGTCGTCCAGGGCAACACCGACGTCGCGGTGGCCGATTTCGACTACTCGGCGGCGTTCCCCTGGATGACGGAAGGTGTCCCTGAATCCATCCAGGCGGCCTCGCAATGGGCTCACGAGCAGCTCGGCGAGGAGCGCCTGGACTGGCTCCGGCGCCTGCCCGCGGAACGCCGCGTTCGGCTCGATGACACGCTCGTTCTGGTCTGCCACGCCTCGCCCGGCTCGCAGACGTCCGGCTTCGATCGCGACCTGGATCCCTCGGTGACGATCGAGCGCGCGGCACGGACGGACGCCCAGGTCATCTGCTGCGGGCACACCCACCAGCCAGAGGTCCGCGACCTGGGCTGGAAGACGATCGTCAACGACGGCTCGGCGGGCTACGTGTTCGATGGTGATCCGACGGCCTCGTGGGCCCTCCTCGACATCAAGGACGGTGAGGTCACCGCTGAGATCAGGCGCGCCGAGTTCGACCTCATGGCCGTCAGCGAAGCGCTCTCACGCCGCGGCCTGCCCGGCGACATCTACCGCGCCGCGACCGTGCGAACGGGGAAGCTCGTGAGATGAGCGAAGGCGCCAGGCGACGCGTCGTGGTGACCGGCATGGGCGCGGTCACCGCCCTCGGGAACGACGTCGCCAAAACCTGGGAGGGCCTCCTCGCCGGACGGTCGGGCATCCGGACGATCCAGGCCTTCGATCCCGGCCGCGTCCCGAGTCGCGTGGGCGGCGAGGTGGTCGACTTCGATGCCTCGGGCGTCCTCGACCGCAAGGATCTGCGCCGGACCGACCGATACATCCAGTTCGGGCTCGTGGTCAGCCGACAGGCGATGGACCAGGCGGGGCTGCCGCAACGCGTCGAAGACGAGCTGGCGGAGCGAACCGGCGTCATCCTCGGGACCGGCCTTGGCGGCGTCCTGACGCTGTTCGACAACGTGATGACCTACATGGAGCGCGGCCCGGACCGCATTGGGCCGTTCATGATCCCGATGGGCATCCCGAACGTGGGCGCCGGCCAGGTGGCCATCAGTTTCGGACCGCTCGGGCCCAACTTCACCACCGTCTCCGCGTGCGCGACCGGCGGCCACGCGATCGGCGAGGCGTTCGAGACGATTCGCCGATCGGACGCGGACGTGATGATCGCCGGCGGCAGCGAGGCCGGCTTCCATGAATCACTGGTCGGCGGCTTCTGCGCGATGAAGGCACTCTCCACCCACTACAACGACACGCCGGAGGCCGCATCGCGCCCGTTCGACAAGGGTCGCGACGGCTTCGTGTTCGCCGAAGGCGCGGCGGCGGTCGTGCTGGAGGAGCTCGATCACGCGCTCGCGCGCGGGGCGGAGCCACTCGCCGAGCTCATCGGCTACGGCGCGACCGCGGACGCCTCCCACATCACCCTGCCGGCTCCGGGCGGAATCGGGGCGGTGCGCGCCGCTCGGCGCGCGCTCGAGAAGGCCGGCATCGAGGCGACCGAGATCGAGCACGTCAACGCGCACGCCACCTCGACCCCGGAGGGCGACCGGGCCGAGCTGCAGGCAATCCGCACGATCTTCGGCGACCACGCGGAGCAAGTCGCGATCACGGCCAACAAGTCGATGATCGGCCACACCCTCGGGGCGGCGGGCGCCATCGAGGCCGTAGCCACGATCATGGCGATCCGCAGCGGCTGCGTCCCGCCGACGATCAACCTCACGGATCCCGACGAGGCGGCTGCCGGCCTCGATCTCACGCCGGGCCGCGCGAGCTCGCGCAACATCACCACCGCGCTCTCGAACTCGTTCGGGTTCGGCGGGCAGAACGCTGCCCTCATCTTCCGGCGCTGGAACGACTGATCGCGACCGTGGACGAAGGCACCGGCGAGGAGTCCATGGCTGCCCCGGATCCGCTCACGGATTCGCCGGCGGGCGCGGCGGCCGAGGCCGAGCCCATTCCCGCTCTGATGCCGACCGACCACGGTGATGCCTCACTCCTGGCGCTGCTCGATCGGCTGACGGATCTCCTGGAACGCAGCGATCTATCCGAGCTAGAGGTCGAAGCCGGCGGAACAGGCCTCGTTCTGCGCAAACCCTCGGCGATCGTGGCGGCTGCCCCGGGGGCTGGAGGGCAGATTACAGCCCCCTCATCGGTCCCTGTCGCAACGCCCCGCGGGGGCACGCAGGCCCCAGCGGAAGCCCCGACCAGGCCATCGGTCAAAGCCCCGCTGACGGGGATCTTCTATGCATCGCCCGCGCCAGGCTCGGCACCCTACGTCCAGGTCGGTTCGGAGATCGCTGTCGGGACGGTCATCGGGCTGATCGAGGCCATGAAGCTGTTCAACGAGATCAAGTCCGACATTCCAGGCCGTGTCGCACGGATGGTCGCCGAGAGCGGCACGTTGGTGAAGGCCAAGCAACCGTTGATCGAGGTGGACCCCCTGTGAATGCCCGCAATGGCGCGCGACCAGGTCGCCGCTACGCCCACGTGATCGGCTGGGGAAGCTATGCGCCATCGCAAGTCCTCACGAACGCCGACCTCGAGCGGATGGTCGATACCTCCGACGAGTGGATCGTCACGCGCACCGGCATTCGTGAGCGACGAGTTGCCGCCGCTCACGAGACGACCGCCTCGATGGCCGCCGTCGCTTCGCTGCGGGCCATCCGCACCGCCGGGATCGAGCCGACCGACATCGACGTCATCCTGCTGGCAACGCTCACGCCCGACTACTGGATGCCTTCGACTGCGGCGCTCGTGAAAGAGGCGATCGGCAACACGAAGGCAGCCGCCATGGATGTCGCTGCGGCGTGCTCCGGGTTCGTCTACGCGTACGCGACGGCGCAGGCCTACATCACGAGCGGGATGGCCACGAACGTGCTGGTGATCGGCGCGGAGACGCTCACGCGCTTCCTGGACTATTCCGACCGGAATACCTGCATCCTGTTCGGCGACGGCGCGGGAGCCGTTGTCCTGGGCGCATCCGAGAAGCCGGGCGGGGGCCTGGGAATCGAGCTGACGACCGAGCCCGAGGGCGCCTACATGATCTGGCTGCCTGCCGGCGGGGCGAAGCGGCCTCCCTCCCTCGAGAGCGTTGCCCGTGGCGAGCACTACGTCCGGATGGAAGGCAAGGAGACGTACCGGTTCGCGACCCGGACGCTGGCCTCCACGGCGCTGACCGCCGTCGAGCACGCGGGGCTGAATGCCTCCGACATCGACCTGTTCATCCCGCATCAGGCCAACATCCGCATCATCGAGGCGGTGGCGAAGGGCCTGAGCCTGCCGATGGAGCGAATGTTCGTCAACCTCGACAAATACGGGAACACATCCGCGGCATCCGTGCCGATCGCCCTGGCCGAGGCAGTCAACCAGGGGCGCGTCAAGGTCGGGGACCGCATCGTGATCGTCGCTTTCGGTGCCGGCTTTACGAGTGGAGCCGTGGCCATCGAGTGGACTGCGGATCCCGCTCGAGGACCGGCGGGTGAGGCTGCCGTCCAGCCGGAAGACGTCCACGTGCGCTTGCCGGTCGACTGGGATTCGGTCGACCCCATCCCGGAGGCGCTGGCCGCCGTCCTGGGTCGGCCGGTCGCGCCTGGTGTCGAGGTGCCGCTCGACGACGTCGTGCCCGGTGAGCCCGAGCACGCCAGCCGGAAGACGGAGGTGGGCGTTTGATCGATCTGTCGGGCAAGTCGGCGGTCGTCACCGGCGGCTCGCGGGGGCTCGGCCGCGCGATCGCCCTTCGGCTGGCCCGGCAGGGCGCCGAGGTCGCGTTCAGCTACCGCGGCAACGAGGCTGCCTCAAAGGAAACCGTCGCCGGGATCGAGGGCGCCGGCCGGAAGGCGCTCGCGATTCAGGCCGACGTCACCGATCCGGCCGCCGCGGAGGGGCTGATCAAGGCCGCGATCGAGGCGTTCGGCAAGGTCGACATCCTCGTCAACAACGCCGGTATCACCCGCGACGACCTGATCATGCGGATGAGCCTCGAGAACTGGCGGGATGTTCTCGAGACGAACCTCTTTGGGGCGTTCTACACGATCAAGGCTGCGACGCGGCCAATGCTCAAGGCGCGGGGCGGGCGGATCGTGAACATCACGTCGGTTTCCGGCCAGGCCGGGCAGATGGGGCAGGCCAACTATTCCTCGGCGAAGGCCGGCTTGATCGGGCTGACGAAGGCGACAGCACGCGAGCTTGCCTCGCGCGGAATCACGTGCAATGCCGTGGCGCCCGGCTTCGTCCTGACCGAGCTGACACAGGATCTGCCCGAGGCGCTCAAGGCCGAGCTCACGGCACGGACGCCGCTCGGGCGGTTCGGCACGGCCGAGGAGGTCGCCGACGCGGTGGCTTTTCTCGCCTCGGACGAGGCGGGATTCATCACCGGGCAGGTGCTGGCCGTCGACGGCGGCCTCGTGATGATGTAATCCTCGGGCGATGTTCCTCAGACAGTTCCAAATCGAAGGGCTGGGCCATCTCTCGGCGCTGGTCGCCGACGAGGACGCTGGCCTTGCGGCTGTCGTTGACCCGAGGCGCGACGTCGACGTCTACCTGGCCGCTGCCCATGAGCGCGACCTGCGCATCACGCACGTCGTCGAGACCCACCTCCACAACGACTACGTCTCGGGTGCCCGCGAGCTCGCCGCGATCACCGGCGCGGAGCAGGTCATCGGGGCGCGGGCCGAGCTGGCGTACCAGCGGCGCGGTCACGACGTCCGCGACCAGGAGTCGTTCTCCATCGGCGGACTGCGGTTCGTGGCGCTCGAGACGCCCGGACACACGCCCGAGCACGTGTCCTACGCGGTCGCCGACACCTCACGGGCCGAGGAGCCACTGCTCCTGTTCACCGGGGGCTCATTGCTCGTCGGGTCGGTCGGGCGGACGGACCTCCTTGGCGCGGAGAAGGCCGTGCCCTACGCCCGCGAAATGTTCCGCTCGCTCCACGAAGTGATCCTCCGCCACGAGGATTTCGTCGGAGTGATTCCGACCCACGGCGCGGGCTCGCTGTGCTCGACCGGCATCTCGGCGACGACGTCCTCGTCGGTCGGGTTCGAGCGCCGCTACAACCTGATGCTCCAACCGACCGACGTGGAGACGTTCGTTCGAGGGCTGCTCGACGGCCAGCCAACGTTTCCCCGCTACTTCGCCCGGATGCGCCCGACCAACCAGGGTGGGCCTCCGCCTCTGGGCTCCATCCCGGCGCCGCGCCCGCTCGCGCTCGAGGAGGTCCGCAGGTCCATCGCCGATGGTGCGGCGGTCGTGGACGCGCGATCGCCGGTCGACCACGCGCTGGCCCACATTCCTGGCTCGTTTTCGATGCCGGCTGGGACCTCGTTCGGGACGTGGGTTGGCTGGGTGGTCGAGCCCGATCGCCCGCTCGTGCTCGTGCTGGATTCGGTCGACGACTGGGACGACCTCGTCCGTCAGGCGCTACGCGTGGGCCACGACTCGATTGCCGGCTACTTGCAGGGCGGCTTCGCACGCTGGCTGGAGGCGGGCAACCCGACCGAGTCGAACGGTCGCCTGTCGGTCGAGCAGCTGGCGCGCGCTTCTGCGGGCTCGGCCCCGCCGCTGGTCATCGACGTCCGCCAGGCCTCCGAATACGCGGCCGGCCACATCCCCGGCGCGCTGCATATCGGCGCGGGCGAACTCATCGAGCATCTGGCAGACCTGCCGCGGGACCGCCCGCTGGCGACGATGTGCGCCTCGGGCTACCGCTCCTCGGTGGCCGCGTCACTCCTTCGCCAGGCCGGCTTCTCGGACGTCTCGTGGGTCGCGGGCGGGGTTCCAACCTGGGAAGCGGCAGGTCTCCCCGTCAACCGCGGCGAGCCGACCGAAGTCGCGTCACTCTAGCTGCCCAGCGAGATCACTCTCACTGCCAGACGGGAACTGCCGTTCGGACGCTCGTCGCGCTGGTACGGCGCCTGATTGGGCTGTGGGTGCGCCGGATGTCGAAGTTACTTGCCCGTGTAGACGGACTCAGGGTGTGATGCGAACCTGGACGGCTGCGCGCAGCGTGCGCCCCTTGCCGGTGCAGCCCTTGCCTTCGGTGAAGCTCGAGACCGCCGTGATCGTCCATTCACCGGCTGGCAGGCGGACGATCGGGTCGCTCAGAAACGAGCGGTAGAACTCGAAGTCCTTCTGCTCGGGGTAGAAGCCGCCCGACTTCACGATCGCCGACTCCATCGGCTTGTCGGGGTCGAGGCGATACGGCCGGCAGTCCGAGGTCTGCGCCGGCACAACATGGCGGGACCCGCCGCCCTCGGCGAAGTCGAAGCCGATGAGCCCGCTGCCCGAGCCGCTCACGTCGGTGCTGTTCGCGCTGGCTACGTGCAGCGTGGCCGTGCCGCTGATCGCCTCGCCGGCCTTCCACGTGGTCTTCGGCAGCGCGAATGCGAGCGTGTACACACCCTGGTGGTCGTCAGCGCGCCGCGATTCGGCGGTGCTGAGCGATGGGGTCGGGGCTGCCCCGATCCCGGTACATCCGGAAACCACGAGGCAGACCAGCAGCGCAGCAATCCGGAACAAGATCGCCTCCAGCTGGGGGCAGGTTTTCCGGCAGACGCCTGGACCGCCGCGAAGGTTCCCGCGCTCGCCCGCCAGGCCTAGTCAGGGGCGCGCGGGTCAATCGGCTCTTACTGGTGGGACTGCGCCGATGCCGTTCCGCGGCGCTCGGCGCGCGGCCTGAACGGCTTGATCAGGCGCCGGCGCGGCGTGCCGTGCGCGGCTTGGCGAGGGGACCGAGCTTCTTCCGGCCCGAGACGATCCGGCTGAACAGGCCGTCGGGCAGGAGCGACTCCAGGTCCAGTCGCTCGACGTGCCGTTCCTCGGAAGGACGGCCCAGCAGATAGCCCTGGCCGGCCGCGAAGCCGAGCTCTCGGATGGCCGCGAGCTGCTCTGCAGTTTCGACCCCTTCCGCGACGAGGGTCGCCTTCCAGCGCGTGCCCAGCTCCTGGAGGGCTCGCAGCACGGCGTGTGACGGGTCATGGAGGATCCCGCCCTGGACGAGCGAGAGGTCGACCTTCACGATGTCGAACTGGATCTCGCTCAGGAGGCGGAGGCCGGCGTTTCCGGAGCCCACGTCGTCGGCGGCCAGACGCATCCCTGCCTGCCGGCACGCGGCAGCGTTGCGTGCGAGCTGCTGGAGGTCCTGGACCTCCTCGCGCTCCGTCAGCTCGACGACGAGCTGCTTCGGCGTGATGCCCCGCTTCCGGAAGATGGCGGTCAGCTCGATCGGGTGGAAGTGCTCGGACTCGAGCGTCCGTGGTGAGAGGTTCACGCTCAGGTAGGTGTTCGGCTCGAGCTCACCGACTCCATCGGCCACGATCTCGAGACAAGCCATGTCGAGCTCGACCGTGCGGCCTGCCCGCTCCGCGGCCGCGAACAGGCCGGCTGCGTCGGAGAAGGGCGCCCCTTCGGTCGGCCTGACGAGTCCCTCGTAGCCGATCGGCTCGCCGGTCGTGAGCGAGAAGATCGGCTGGTAGCGAGGCTTGAGGGCCTTCTCGACCAGGATCGACCCGATCGCCGCGGACAGGTCGGCCGTCGATGCCTCGTCGGATGCCATCCCATGCCGGCCGGGGTCGTAGGCCACGGCGTTGGTTCGGCCATGCCGCTTGCACCAGTAGAGCGCGGCGTCGGCGTGGCGGTAGAGCAGGCGTCCCTCCGTGCTCGGTTGCGGGAAGGCGGACACGCCGATCGAAACCGAGAAGGCCTCGATCGGATGGCTCGGGTCGCCACCGCGCAGCGCGCTCGCCAGGACGTGCCGGGCAGCGGCCAGGCCACGCTCCAGGTCTGCTCCGGGGAGCAGAAACGCGAACTCGTCGCCGCCGACCCGGAATGCGCGATCGTGGCGTCGCAGCGATGAGGCGGCGATCCGGCCGACCTCCGTGAGGAGCTCGTCCCCCGACCCATGGCCTTTTGCGTCGTTGACTTTCTTCAGGTCGTCGACGTCGACAAGCAGCAGTGCCAGTGACGTCTCGTTGCGGGTCGCCTCGCTGAGCTGGCGTGCCAGCTCGTCCTGGAACGCGCGGTGGTTTCCGAGGCCTGTCAGTCCGTCGATCATCGCGTCGAGCCGAGCCTGGCCATAGAGCTCGAACAGCCGCGCGCGCTCTTCCTCGAGCCGTTCGACGTCGCGCAGCATCCCGCGCGCGAGAGCCGCCATGGCGATCGGAACGACGATCGCGCAACCGGCCAGGAAGCCGAGCGCAGCGCCGACACCGGGGCCCGCACCCGGCCAGAAGCCTTCGATTGCCGCCACGCCCATGAGCAGGGCGAATTCGAAGGTCAGGATGACGATCATCCGCCTTCGAATGCCGGCCGAACCGGAGTCCCGATGTGATGGTCCGTGATCGGGTGACACGTGGGTGGCGAGCCTCGGGTGCTGGGTTATCTACAGACGGATCTGCAGGCCCGGTGTACGGCATGAAGTCCGGCCTGTGCCCCTGACCAACGTACCGGTCGCTGGAGACGTTGGGCCCAATGACGCGCAGGCCGCCGCTGCCTAGCGTCGCGGACAGATTCGTCCATCAGGGAGAGCGCGAAGATCGACCGTCGACGTGCGCCGCGCTTCGTCCTCGCGGGTGCGCTCGTCCTCGCGAGCTGGATGGTCGCGTCCGTTGGCGGCTACGTGCCATCCGCCCTGGCCAAGGGCTGCGGGCCTCTCAGGATGAGCCAGGGCACGGTGTCGCCGTCATCCGGGAGCACGTCCACCAGCTTCCGTTTCTCGGTTTACCTTCGAACCAACGGCACGCCGCCGACCGTCGTTCGGGTGAGTGTCGCCGGGGGCTCGACCAGTCTTTCTCGAACGGGTTCGAACTTTTCGGCGGGCGTCACCTATTCCGCGAGTAGGAAGCTGCCCGCCGGGACGTGGCGCTACTCGTTCAGCGCCCGCCTGCCGAACGGCACCGTCTGCACGTTCACGAGCGTCAGCCCCGGCTCCGTCGTGGTCAGGCGCCCAGCGAGTCCGACTCCGACCCCTCGACCGACGCCCAGGCCGACGCCCAGACCGACCTCGAAGCCGACCCCAAAACCGGCCCCGAAGCCGGCGCTCAAGCCGAGCCCGAGTCCTGCGCCGGGCGCGTCCGCGAGCGGCTCCGACGCCTCGCCGGGACCGAGCGACGGACCTTCATATGCCGGCGTCGGCGGCGTCGGGCCGTTCGGACCGACCGACGGCGGAGGCGACCTCTTCGCCCTCTCGCCGGCGTCAGGCCTCCGGGACATCGCAGTTCCGGGGCCGCTCTTCGCATGGCTGGTAACCACGACGCTGGGGATTCTGCTGTTCCTGGTGCTCGTTCGGCGACGCAGGCCGGACCAGGAGGAGCCGTCGCTGGCGACGTTTGTGTTCGAGACCTTGGTGCCCGTTCGCTCGCCGATCGCTTCGCTGGTGCCTGCCGGGTCCGGAGCTACTGCTGCACGGCAAGGCGCGCCGCCCCTGTCACCTGCAGCGCTCGAACCTGTCCGGAAGCGCGGGGCTCGGCCGGCCGTGACCGGGGCGCCTGAGCGTCGCGTAGGGTCTCGGGCGCCGGAACGGGTGTACGTCTCCTATCGAAGCGTCCGAATGAGCGCGAGCGACGACGAGCTGTCAGAGGAGGTGGCACGGCTCCAGCGCGGCGATGAGCTTGAAGTCATCGGGTCCAGGGAGGGATCCCTGAACGTGCGGACGCCGGCCGGCGATGTGGGCTGGATCCGCCGCGGGACGGTCAGCGGGAAGCCTCCCGCCGGTACGGGAAAGAAATCCCCGGAGTGACGAGATCGGCCGCGAAGCCGAGTGGGCGACCGAATCGGCGTCGCTACAATGCGCGCCTGACCGCAGAGGTAAACGCCATGCCACGGTTCTTCTTCCGTGTCCGGGAACGCGCGTCGTTCCCGCGCTCCGAGGGCTGCCCGCGATAGCTGGGAGCATGTCGCTTCCTGGTACGACGGCTGGGTCGGCCATTCCGGGAGCCGCTACCACCAGGCTCTCGCGATCCCGGCGCTGCTCGAGCTCCTCGAACCGCAACCCCGTGAGGAAGTCCTCGACATCGGTGCCGGCCAGGGCGTTCTGGCACCGTCTGTGGCTGCCTCCGGTGCGCGGTACACGGGGATCGATGCCAGCATTCGGCTGATCTCGATCGCGCGCCGGCGACACGGCAGAGATGGCAGGTTTCTGGTCGGGGACGCCCGCCGACTGCGCGACGTGCCCGGCTTGGCAGCGGCCTCCTTCGATGCGGCCGTATTCCTGCTCAGCATCCAGGACATGGATCCTCTCGAGTCGATATTCGCGTCGCTCGACTGGGTCCTGCGCCCGCGCAGCCGCGTCGTGGTGCTCATGACGCACGCGGCCTTCCGCCAGCCACGTCATGCTGGCTGGGGCTTCGATCCGGCCCGCAAGCTCGTCTACCGGCGCGTCGATTCCTACCTCACGCCGATGGCCGTCCCCATGAAGGCGATCGGAGGCCGGTTCCCAACGCGCTCGTACCATCGGCCTCTGTCGGCCTACGTCAACGGCCTTGCCGCCTTTGGCTTCGCCGTGGATGCAATGCGGGAGCTGCCCGACCTCCCGGCAGGCCTCAAGCCCGGTCGACGGCTTTCGACTCCCGACGCTCGGGCGAACGTCGAGATCCCGCTGTTCCTCGCCTTCCGGGCCCGCCGCGGAGCCAGCGCGCGCTAACCCGGAGCTACGTGGGGAGTCGGAGCCACAGGATCCCGTCGCCTGGCCAGGGACTGGTGTCGCTTGCCAGCGCCTGTTCAAGGTCGCGTGGCGGGATCGGGAAGGCCGCCTCGATCGTTTGCGGGTGGTCGCGGAGGAGCGCTCGATGACGTGCAGTTTTCGGGAGAGCGAGGACCACGTGAACTCGGTGGTCAGTCCGCGCGACGCCCTTCACGGCTTCCCGCTTGTCGTGACATTCGCGGAGGATCTCCTCCCACTTGCCAATGCGAGTCTCGACCTCGATCAGCACCACGTCCAACCCGAAGTCCAGGCGGAGATCGGTCGATCGGCGGCCAGGGCCAGGGACTGGTGCTTCAACCGTTGCCTTCCAGCGGGGATGCCGGCAAGCAAGCAGTGTTTCGACTGCGCGCGCATGCGCTTGGTCCTGGATCAGCGATGTTCCGACTGAGTAGACGCTCTGACGAAATTCGCCGCCGAGGAGGGCTGAAGCTCGTGCGCGAATCTGAGCCGACACCGCCTCGTCGCCGGCCTCGATCCGGCAGATCGCTGATCGATCGACGCCGATTGCACGGGCTACGTCCGCCTGGCTCAGCCCTGCTCGCAGCCGCAAGGCGCGAAAGTCCTCCGCGAAG
>DASXSA010000126.1:0-5405 GCA_036506235.1 Candidatus Limnocylindrales bacterium
TCCTCGCTCGCGTCCGCCGCCATGTACGGCCCGGTCGAGATCTCCCCCGAGCGTGAGCGTCTGGTCCGGCAGCGCCTAGAGGATGAAGGGCTCGGCGACCGCTTGGCGCTCGAAACCGCCGCGACAGTCGGCTGCGTCCTCGCGAATGAGTTCCTCGACGCGCTCCCCGTTCACCGCGTCGTCCAGAACAAAGGAGTGCTCAGCGAGCTCCTCGTCGACTGGCATGAGGGCCGGTTCGACGAGGCGGCCGCCCCATCGACGAACCCGGCGCTCGAAGAGCGACTCACCAACGAGGAGGTCCGGCTCGCAGATGGCCAGCGGGCAGAGATCTGTCTCGGTCTCGATGACTGGGCCAGCGACCTGTCGTCCCGGACGGAGCGAGGCTTCGCGCTGCTCATCGACTACGGCTACGAGGCGCGGGCCTTGTACGACGCCGCTCGAGGCTCCACGCTGCGCGCCTACACCGGGCACCGAGCGCACGCGGGTCCCTTCGAAGCGATCGGTCGCCAGGACCTGACCGCGCACGTCGACTTCACCGCGGTCGAGCGCGCGCTCGGCTCGTTCGGCTGGCGCAGGATCGGCGCGACAACCCAGGCCGAGTTCCTGGTTGGCGTCGGCGTGGAAGACATCCTGCGCTCGATCCAGGCCGACCCGGGAACGACGGCGGCCGACTATGTCGCCCTCCGGTCGGGCCTCGTCCGCATGCTCGACCCGCGGGCGATGGGTGGCTTTCGCGTGCTGCTCTTCGGCCGCGGCGTCCCCGATGGGCTCAGCCCGAAGGGCTTCGCCTTCCGCCTCGCCGGAGGCGCCTCGCCTCGATAAGGCGATGTGCCTACTTGTCGGCCGCCGAGCCGGACCGCACCCTGCGCGGCGGCCGGTATCTAGGGCACTGCCGGTCGCTCGACCGAGGAGCGGGGCGCGAACCCAGCACGCGCGCTCGGCGCGCTCCGCTCCTCGACCATCAACCCGGTGTTGATGGCGCCCGTCACGCCCGCCCCCCGGACCTCCGACGACCGGCGGCCGGGCGCCCTGCGACAGGTCGCGCCTGCCGCCGAGAGGCCACCCATCGAGCCAGCCTGAAGCGGCGCTGAGCTAGAATGAACGTGCGTGACGAACGGCACGCCTGACATTCATGCCTTCTCTTCCACGGCCTCGGCCACCGATCAGGGGGAGCTGCCGCGCCCGGTGGCGGCACCCGGAGTGAGCATCGCTTGACCGCCATCTGGTACGTCGTCGGGTTCGCGTTCGCGGGGGTCTCCTTCGTCTTCCTGACGATCGGCTTTGCCTGGCTCATCTCCCATCGCAACCGCGGCGACATCCACAAGGGCCTGCCCTACGAAAGCGGGATCGACACCTATGGCGACACGCACGCCCGTTTCGGGCTGTCGTTCTACATCTACGCCCTGCTCTTCGTGGCGTTCGACATCGAGGTCGTCTTCATCTACCTCTGGGCGATCGCCTTCCGCGACCTCCTCCTGGGCGGGTTCGTCTCGATGCTGATCTTCGTGGCGATCCTGCTGCTCGGCCTCGCTTACGCGTGGCGCAAGGGGGTGTTGACATGGCGCTGAAGCGTTCGGCCGCGCGGCGGGCCACCCGAAACCTCGGGGTTGGCCCGGCCGACACGACCCAGATGCCCTCCGATCAGCCAGGAAACCGGCCCAGCGCGCTGGTGCCGCGGCAACGGGACGAACTGGCCGAGGCCATCGTCGTCCCGAACAGCCTGTGGCAGGCCGCCGACCCCATCGCCTATGGGGGCGGTCAGCCGACGGAGATCACGCACCTGCGCGAGCTCGAGGCATCGGGCGCTGCACGGCGCGACAACGGACGCTGGGCGGCCACCCTCGAGGTGATCCCGACGAAAGCCGACTACGTGCTCGATCTCATCCGCGCCAACAGCCTCTGGCCGCTGCTGTCCGGCCTTGCCTGCTGCGCGATCGAGATGATGTCCGCGGCGACGTCCAAGAACGACATGGACCGCTGGGGCATGTTCCCGTTCCGTGCGAGCCCCCGCCAGGCCGACGTGCTGATCGTGGCCGGCACGCTCACCACGAAGATGGCCGGCCCCCTGGTCCGGCTCTGGGAGCAGATGCCGGAGCCGAAGTGGTGCGTCGCGCTGGGTGACTGCACCTGCTCCGGAGGCCGCTACAAGCGCAGCTACTCGACGATCGAGGGCATCGACCGGATCATGCCCGTCGACGTCTACGTCCCGGGCTGCCCGCCCCGCCCCGAGGGGCTCATCTACGGGATGATGAAGCTGCAGCAGCTCATCAAGGATCGCCGGGGACACTGGCCCGAGCGCGCCGTCGGCCCTACGGTTCCAGACGGGATCTGACGGCCCATGGATCGAGCGCTGCGCCGCCGCATCGAGGCGCGCTTCGGAGAGGTCCTGACCGGGCCGGTCCGCCAGCGACACGACGAGACGGAGCTGCGGCTCGCGCCTGGCGACGTGACGACCGTGATGCGCGCCCTTCACGACGAGCCCGATCTCCGGTTCCGGTTCCTGGCCGACCTGTGCGGCGTGGACACCGGCCTCGTGATGCAGGTCGTGTACCACCTGTGGAGCGACTCGACGCCCGACTGGTTGCGGGTCATCGCCGACGGCCTGCCGCGCGACGATCCGCGCGTTCCGTCGGTGACCTTCCTGTGGAAGGGGGCCGAGTGGATGGAACGTGAGGCGTACGACATGTTCGGCATCACGTTCGAGGGCAACCGCGACCTGCGGCGCATCTACATGCCGCCCGACTACACGAGCTTCCCGCTGCGCAAGGACTTCTACCTAGCCGACGACGCGGCACGGTCGCCCGGCGCGGGCGTTCGCCACATGGAGCGCACGCACGCGCCTCGGAACGCGACGAAGACCAGCCTCCTCCGCCACGCGAAGGGCGCCTGACCGATGACCGCCACGATCCCCGGCCGCCGCCACGCATCCGAGGACGACCCGCGCGTCATGCTCGAGGAGCAGGTCGGCGTCTTCGAGCCCGTCCCGCCGTTCCCGCCCAGGACCGAGCGCGAGGCGGAGTTCTACACGCTCGGCGACGGCGAGATGTTCCTGAACATGGGTCCCCAGCACCCGTCCACGCACGGCGTGCTGCGCGTCGTCCTCAAGATCAACGGCGAGGTCGTCACCGATCTCGACCCCGTGCTCGGCTACCTGCATCGTGGCGTCGAAAAGCTGTGCGAGAACGCCGACTACCACCAGGCGATCTGCTACCTCGACCCCCTCGAATACGTCAGCTCGCTCTTCTGCGAGTGGCCGGCGGTCATGGCCTTCGAGAAGCTGCTGGACGTCGAGGTGCCGCGGCGCGCCGAGTACATCCGGGTGCTGTCAGGAGAGCTCCTTCGGGTTGCCAGCCACGCACTGTTCATGGGCTGGATGGCGCTCGATCTCGGCGGCCTGACCCCGATTCTGTGGAGCTTCATCGAGCGCGACGAGATCGTGGAGATGCTGGGCTCGCTGACCGGCGCCCGGATGCTCTTCAACTACTACCGGATCGGCGGCGTCAACGGCGACCTCAACCACGAGTTCATGAGCCGCCTTGGCGACTGGATGACGCGGGCGACCGAGCAGCACGAGGCCAACGTCCGGCTGCTGAACGAGAACGAGATCTTCGTGCGCCGGATGCGCGGGCTGGGACAGGTCGACCGCGAGACGGCGCTGCGGATGTGCATGACCGGCCCGAACCTGCGGGCCGCCGGCGTGCCGTTCGACGTCCGGCGGTCACACCCGTACAGCGTCTACCCCGAGCTCGACTTCGACATCCCGACCCGCGACGAAGGCGACTGCCTGGCGCGCTACCTGCTGCGGCTCGACGAGGTCAAGCAGAGCCTGCGGATCATCGACCAGTGCCTGCACCAGATGCCGGACGGGCCCGTGATCGCCAAGCTGCCACGCCTCCTTCGCCCTCGGCCGGGCCGTGCATACGCAGCGGTGGAATCGCCCCGCGGCCAGTACGCGATCTACGGCATCAGCGACGGGACCGACCAGCCCTTCCGGATGCGCATCCACGACCCGAGCTTCGTCCACCTGCAGTCGGTCGGGCTGCTCATGCCGGGCCACCTGATCGCGGACACGATGGCCGTGATGGCATCGTTGGATCCGATCATGGGGGGCGTGGACAAGTGACGGTTGTCGGGAAGGCGTGGAACCGGCTGACACTGCCGGGCAAGCTCGTCTTCACGATCGTTCCCTTCCTGCTGGTCGGCGCGCTCGTCGTCATCGCGCTCGTGGTGATATTCGGCCAGCTCGTCCTCGACATCCTGGCCGCGAACCTGCCGATCGTTCGCTTCGTGGTCGCGGCGACTGCGGTGTTGCTGATGAGCGTGCCGACCGCGTTTCTGATCATCTACATGGAGATGAAGGTCATCGCCCTGATGAACCTCCGCCTCGGGCCGGACCGGGTTGGGCCGTACGGCAGCCTGCTGTCCGTGGTCCACGGCCTCAAGGTCCTGATGAAGGAGGACTTCACTCCAACCGGCGCCGACCGGATCGTGTTCACCCTCGCGCCGGTCGTCGTCTACCTGGCGAGCGTCATGTCGCTGCTCGTGATCCCGTTCGCTCCGGGCCTGTTCGGCCAGGACCTCAACGTCGGGCTCCTGTACTTCTTCGCGGTCGGCGGCCTGAGCGTCGTGGGCCTGCTGATGGCCGGCTGGTCGAGCTTCAACAAGTACTCGCTGCTCGGCGGCCTCCGCTCGGCGGCCCAGATCATCAGCTACGAGATCCCGCTCACCCTGTCGGTCGTCGGCGTCCTGATCCTGGCCGGGACGATGAGCCTGAACCAGATCGTGCTCCACCAGTCCGGCTCGTTCCTGGACTGGTTCGCCTTCAAGCAGCCGCTCGGCCTGCTGATCTTCTTCATCGCGGCCACGGCCGAGGCGAACCGCACGCCCTTCGACCTGACGGAAGCGGACAGCGAGATCGTCGCCGGCTTCGCCACCGAGTACTCGGGCATGCGCTTCGGGTTCTTCTTCTTCGCCGAGTACGTGAACGTGTTCATCATGTCGGCCCTGCTGGTGACCCTGTTCTTCGGCGGCTGGACGGCTCCATTCGAGTGGCCGTGGCCGGTCCACGTCGACCTCAATCCCGGCGCGCTGGGCGTTGGGCTGCTGTTCCTGCTCGCCCTCGGGCCGCTGGTCGGGACGATCGTCCTGGCAGCCCCGTTCTGGATCGCCCGCAGCAGCATGCCGACCTGGCAGGCGTTGATCATCGGCTTCGTGCTGTTCAACCTGCTGTTGGGCCTGGGCGTGTTTGCTCTGGCCTTCCTCGGCTGGGAGTGGGTCGTCGGGCTCTTCTGGTTCCTGGGCAAGACGTACGCCTTCGTGTTCACCTTCGTCTGGATGCGCGGGACGCTGCCCAGGGTGCGGATCGACCAGCTGATGGGCTTCGCCTGGAAGTGGCTCCTGCCCGC
>DASXSA010000127.1:0-6766 GCA_036506235.1 Candidatus Limnocylindrales bacterium
ACCGGCCGGCGCGTCGACGAAGAGTGAGGCAGTCCCACCCCGGAGGTCGCCCCGATAGATATCGCCTGCGAACAGGTCGCCCGCGAAGAACGTCGACCCGATGCCGGTCGCGATTCCCTCCGCCGAGGTCGCTCCCGGCAGAACGATCAACCCGGGGAACGGCTTTGCGGTCGCCGATCCGGCGAACAGCGTGATGGCAAGCACCATGGCGGCAGCCGTAGCGCTCAGCAGACGAAGCATGACGATCCGACCTCCAGGTCTCTCCCCCGGTCCGTCCGTCGGCATGCAGATAGGGCAAGTCCAGTGTCCTTCGACCGGCCATTAGTGTCGAGTCGCGGATAGCGGCAGGTGCTGCCGACTCGGGGACTTTCCGTCATGCAATTACGCTATGCCGTCTGTTCGACGAGCCACGCCCAGCCCTCCGCTCAATAGCGGGGCTCATCGGGCCGTTAGTTCCCTGGACGCAGCCTCAGCCGTCCAGCGGTCGAGCAGGTAGTGGGCCCTTTCTTTGGCGACCCTGCGCTCGTTGCCTGATCTTCCTGGCTGGAAGTGGCGGTTAAGTCACAGCTAACCGCCTGAGGCTAGGCTTCGCGAGCGGCCCTCGCTCTGCGCGCCCGCGCTCGATCCCGTGGCCATGGACGGCCAGAGCAGCGAGGAGCGACGGGGCCGCGTGCCCGGACGGTTGCGGAACGCACTGATCGTCCGGGCATCTTCAGAGGGTAGGCGTGGTACCGCGGCGGCGGCAATGCCGAGCGTCACAATCGGTGCCTACAAATGGCATCCCTGAAATCCCCAGGGTGTAGCCTGCCCCACCCCTCGGAGGCGTGGCCGGCTCGCCGGACGCGACCGGGGTGCTTTTCTTCGCGCAGTCGCTTATCGCTGCTCGAGTAGCCAATCCCACGCGTAGTCCCAATAGCGGTAGTCGTCGCGTCGGATCCCGCGGTGCTCCGCCTCCGCGACCCAGGCGTCGACGACGTTGCTCGCGCGTTCCTCGGAAACCCGCGCCTCATTGTGGAGGCGGTTGCGGATCCCCGTCCATTGGGCGATCAAGATCCGCTGAGGGTCGCTGCGGCTCACCGCGCCACCATAGACCACCCGTTCTAATTCGACGCGACCATCACGCAGGGCACAGCCCCCGGCTTCGGGTCGGGGCTTTCTTTGTGTCCCGCGATAATCCGAAGCGGCGCCGCTCTCAAAGAGGTAAGGAGGAGGAGGTTTCCTTATCTCTGTTAGAGGTTAGGCGCCGCTTCGGATGGAGAGACTCGATGGCGGGAGGAGGGAGAGCGCCACCGAGCGATGGATTCGGTTGTTACTCGCCGGCGATCGCTCCGTCGAGGGCGCCGAAACGGCCCGCATCGTTGAGCTCTCGCAGGAAGAGCAGCTTGTTGACTTCGCCGATCTTCCAGTGCTGCGCCCCGACGGGGATGCCGCACAGGAAGGCCGTCAGATTGGAGGCCTCGTCAGGAGCCAGTCCCCGCAGGAGGAGGCTCCGGTAGGTCGTCCGCGTGGCCGGCGCCGTTGCCGGACCGGTCGGCGGACTCGAGATCCTGGGCCCGGTGGAGGAGCCAGACTCGGCCTCGGATGCCGTCGCGACCGCCACCCACGAAGCGTCCCCCGAGGATCGCCCGCGAGCCCGTGTAGCGCGACGCGCCCGTTCTGCCATGTCTCACGCCTTCGCCCGATGCCCTTGTAGTGACGGTGAGCTGGGTCCCCCAACCAGCCTTCCGACGCTCGAAATGACTGGTGTGGTACGGGGCATGGTGGGTCGGTCGGCGGTGTGCATCGATGACCCGCAGGTCCTATGCGGACCGGTACTTGCGGGGCACGAACTCCTCCATCGGGATGAGTCGTCCGGTCGGGTCCGCTGCGAAGAGTGGCGGTCGGTGACCGCTAGACTTCCGGCCGTGCGAGTCAGGACCTTCGAGCTCCGGCTCATCGCTATCAGCCTCGCCGCCGGATGGACGGTGGCTGCCGGGTTCATCCTGCTGGCCTATCACCCCGGCGGACCGATCGACCTCCTCGTCGGCCTCGCCTCCGGCCTGCCGATCGTGGTCGCCCTCGCCGGCCTGGTCTGGCCGCCGGTCGCCCGTGGCGGTCCGGCCTTTGCCGGCCTCGTCTGGCTCGGGCTCGGGGGCCTGCTTCTCCTCGCGCCGTCGATTGGCGAGCTCCTGAACCAGCTCCTCTCCCGCGGGCCGCAGACGCTCGTGCCCTCGGCCGAGGCCGCCTATCCGTGGTTCCTGGCGCTCCTTGCCACGAGCCTCTTCAGTGGCCTCGGCGTCGCCCGCGGAATGCTCGGCGCGGCCGCTGTCCGGCGGCGCCGCCTCGTCCGGGGCGTGCTCCTCGGTCTCGTGATGACGATCGTCGTCGGCTCGGTCGTGGCCGCCGTCGCGCTCGGCAACGAGCTCGCGCTGCGGGACCGATCGGTGGCGTCATCGCGCTTCGGCCCGACGAACCCTAACGTCGAACCACCGACCTGCGACCAGCCGCTCGGCATCGGCCGGACGGCGCGCGTCGACACGGTGCTCTCGGGCGACGTCGACGGCCGGCCGCTCGGCAGCGTCGAGATCCATGGCATCCGCTCCTACCAGGACTTCCGCTGGCTCGCGTACGTGGCGACCACCGCCCGGCTGGGTCAGTTCGGCGTCGCGGTCGTGGGCGACAGCGCCTGGCAGCTGACGCCCGGTGCCGATTGGCAGGCCGCGCCTCGCGACTCCGTGGCCGGAAATGCCCTCGACGTCCCGGTTCGCGCCGCGGTCCTCGCGAGCGGCTCCCGGGTCGCCGCGGAAATGCTCGGCCTGGCGTACTTCGAAGGCGCCCGCGCCCGACACTGTCGGGTCGCGATCGACGGCCCGACGTTTCGTGAGGCGTTCCCGCAGGTCGCCTATCTCGTCGGCGGCGCCGACATCTCCCGCTGGCGTGGCGAGCTCGACTACTGGGTCTTCACCGACGGCGAGCTGGGCCGGGCTTCGGGCACGATCAGCGGCGACGCGGTCGGTATCGTGAAGGGCGGGCTGCTGGGCCACGTCCAGGCCACCCTGCTCGCCACCGAGCGGGATGCGCCACATCCCGTCTCGGCACCGCTGCCGTGACGAGCGTCCGGGCGGGCGCCAAGCGGGACCGCCTGGCGCGGATGGGTCGAGTCATCCAGGTCCTCCGAGCCCACCCGGATGGGATCCGTCCCGAAGAGATCGCCCGCCGTGTCGACATGTCGGTGCGAACGGTCTATCGCGACCTCCGGGCCATCGACGAGGAGCTCCAGGTCGGCGTGTGGTCGGAGAACGGCCTCTGGGGCGTGGCCGGCGAGGAGTTCCTGCCGCCGCTCAAGCTCACGCTTGCAGAGGCCATGGCGGTCGTGCTCTCGGCGCGGCTGATGGTTCGCTATGCGGACAAGTACGACCCGGACCTCGCCGCTGCGTTCGAGAAGCTCGAGGAGGGATTGCCGCCCGCACTCCGCGAGCATGTGGAGCGGACCCTCGACACGCTGTCGCGCCACCCTCGCGACGAGGTCTTCAGCCGCCACGTCCACCTGCTCACGAAGGCGTGGGCAGAGCGCCGGGTCGTCAGCATCGATTACGACCCGGCGAAATACGGACCGCAGAGCGAGCGCCGGAGGGCGACGGTCCGGCCGTACCTCATCGAGCCGTCGCTGCAGACACACGCTCTCTACCTGATCGGCTGGGACGAGACCCGCAATGGCCTGCGGACCTTCAAGATCGAGCGGATGCATGACGTGGCGCTCAGCCCGCGGACGTTCGACGAGCCCGAGACAGCCGCTCTCGAGCCGATCCTCCAGCGCGCCTGGGACATCATCGCCGACCAACCGGAGGTCGACGTCGTGCTGCGCTTCGCGCCATCGGTTGCCACACGCGTCGGCGAGACGATCTGGCATCCGACCCAGCGGCTCGAGCGACAGGACGACGGCTCGATCGTCTGGCGGGCGACCGTGGCCGGCACGATCGAGATCCGGCTCTGGATCCTGTCGTGGGGCGACGAGGTCGAGGTCCTCGCGCCCGAAGCGCTCCGCGATGACGTCGCGGCGACCTGGCGCCGGGCGCTCGCCCGGTTCGAGGAGGGACCGTGAGCCAGAACCGGTTCCGGGCGGTCAACCTCATCAGCGACCCGATCCACGGTTATCTCGAGCTGACGAAGCGGCTTCGCGCGGGCGAGGCCGAGGCGGCCGGCCTGGCGGACGAGGACGTCGCCGAGGAGGACCTGCTCGACACGACGTGGGTCCAGCGCCTGCGCCGCATCAGCCAGCTCCAGAGCGCGCGCTGGGTCTTCCCGACCGCCGAGCACTCGCGCTTCACACACGGCCTGGGCGTGATGCACGAGGCCGGCCTGTGGGCGCGGGCGCTGTACCCGTCTCTCGTCGCCGCACTGCGAACCGTCGATGGGTCCGGCGGAGGCGCGCCATCGGAGGGACTCGTCGTCGAGACGCTCCGCATCGCGGGCCTGCTGCACGACGTGGGGCACGGACCGTTCGCCCACTTCTTCGACGATCACGTTCTGTTCGCGCATCCGGCACCCGCGGACGCTCGGCGCGCAACCGACAAGCGACTCACCCACGAGGACCTCTCGCATCTGATCATCGAGCGCGAGCTCGGCGAGCTGATACGCGGATTGCGCCGGGCGCCTGGCGTGCGACCCGAGCGCGACGCCTTCGCCTCCGGCGAGCGCATCGATCCACGCTGGGTGTCGTTCCTCGTCTCGAAGCCAGCGCTCGCGGACGCATCGATGCCGCGCTGGGTGCGCTGGATGCAGCCGCTCCTGTCCGGCGTCTTCACCGTCGACAACCTCGACTACGTCCGCCGGGATGCCTACCTGACGGGCGTGGCCGTCGGCCCGGTGGACGTCGAACGACTGCGGCGCTACGCGTTCATGTCGGAGCGCGGGCTCACGCTCTATGAGCCGGGTCTCGGCGCCCTCGAGATGTTCCTGACGGCCCGGCTCTTCATGTACCAGCAGGTCTACTTCCACCGCACGGTTCGGGCCATCGACCTCGATCTCGCGGCCGTCTTCGCGCCGTCGGTCCGGGCGATTTTCGGCGACGGATCACCGGCGGAGAGGCTGTCCGACTACGCCGACCTCGACGAATACGCGCTGCTCCACCAGGCAGCCCTGTGGGCGCGCGGTGAGCGGATCGCCGAGTCCGAAGACGCGCGGCCCGGCGACGGCCGCGTGACACGCGATATCGCGGAGGGCTGGCGGGCGATCCTGCTGCGCCAGCCGCGCTGGCGCTCGGAGGCCGAAGTCCGCGCCGAGTACGAGGCCAACCCGGTTCCGCCGCACGTCATCGCGCTACTCGGGGAGCCGGAGGACGGCCGGGTGGCCATCGACCTGGCGGTCGTCGACGCCCGACCGGCCGACGCGACGGCGACGGATTCGCTGCTGGCGATCGAGCGCCGTGATGGCTCGAACGACCTGCGGCTGAGCCACGCGCTCCAACGCCTGCCCGCGTACGCGTTGATTGGAAGGCGATATCGCCGCGTGTGAGCGTCAGGCGCCGCGCTCGAGCGTCGGTGCCTCGTCGACGGGCGGCGGGCCGGCCGGTGCCGGCTTCGATGGCTTCTCGCGCTTCGGCAGCACGAGCAACGGGTCGATCCTGGCGATCATGCTCAGCGGCAGCCGCATCCGGCTCGCGACGCCGGATTCCAGGCCGAACGTCGCCGACTCGCGCGGGCTGTACAACCCGTAGTGGAGATGGCAGCCGCTCGCCCGACCCGTGGCTCCCTCGTAGCCGAGGAGCTGACCCGCCCGCACGCGCTGCCCGGCGCGGACCGCGAGCCGTTCGAAATGCGCGTAGATGCTCCGGTAGCCGTTGCCGTCATCGGTCACGACGACGATGGGGAGGGTGAACCACAGGTGCTTGCGATCGAGGCGCGTCGTGTAGCGCTGCAACGAGCCCAGCCAGCCCATGTAGCGGTCGTAGCGACGGCCTGCGGCGAGGACGACACCGTCGTGGGCGGCGACGACCCGATCGCCGCAGAACGTCGCGAGGTCGATCCCGTCGTGGAACAGTTGACCGTTCACGACTCGTGAGCCCCACGGCGTCGGCCCGAACGGCAGGGTCAGCCGGCCGCGGGGCAACGGCCACTGGTAGCCGGTCAGGAGCTCAGGCGGCGTGGGTCGTGAGTCGTTGGCGCGGCGACCGGTGGTTCGGTCGGGCTCGAGGCGTGAGCCAGACGCAGGCAGCGGTTCACTGACGGCGCTCACGGCGCTGAGCGCGCCTCCGATGGGCGGATCGACCGGTGTCGCGCGCAACGGCGCGATCGTGACGAACAGGGCAACGAACAGCGCGGCGACGACGGACCGACCCGGCACGAACCGGCGGCGGCGCGAGTGACGGGGCACGCGGCGATGTGTACCAGACGCGACCCCGTTGCGACAAGGTGTTTCCCTGCTAGGCGGTCCTGAGTGTCCTCGCGGGCCTGATGTTGTGCGTCGGACGAGGCCCGACCTAGGAGCTGATCGCCCTGATGATCCGCTCCGCCAGCGACGGATTCTCCTGGGCTGCTTGCTCCGCGGCCTGGGGCTCCTTGGCTTCTTCCTCGCTCGCGGCGGGCGCCGGCCCATCCACCGGCGCGGTGGTGCCCGATTCGTCGGACCTTGTCGTCATCGAGTCGACCGGAGTGGCGCTGCTCGAGCCGTCGATGGCGTCGAGGTCCGGCATGCGCGGCAGCTCTCGGGCCAGCATCGCGAACTCGGCCGGGTCGCTTACCCCGTTGAGCCGAGCAAAGAATGCATCGACGGCGGCGCGATGTTCGGC
>DASXSA010000128.1:0-1727 GCA_036506235.1 Candidatus Limnocylindrales bacterium
CCAATGATGCTGACGACGCGATGCTGCCAGTCGCATCGCCTGGCATTTGAGTGGGCCGGCATTCCGGAATGAAGCCGTAGGATCGCGCCGTGCCGTTCACTCTCAGCAACATCAAGGAGGATCTGGAGGACATCGGCCCTAGGTTCGACGGCGCGCCGGACCTGGAGTTCCGCGCGGCGACCAAGGCGCTCGATCTCGAGAAATCCGCCCTGAGCTACCAGCGCGTCCCGCCCGGCTATCGCTTTCCGTACGGCCACACGCACACGAAGCAAGAGGAGGTGTACGTGGTCGTGCGCGGGAGCGGGCGGATGAAAGTCGACGACGAGATCGTCGAGCTCAAGGAATGGGACGCGGTGCGCGTCCCGCCCGGTATGTGGCGAGGCTACGAGGCCGGGCCGGAGGGCCTCGAGATCCTCGTCATCGGCGCGCCCAACCTCGGCGAGAATCCGCGCGAAGACGTCGATGGCCAGCGCCACTGGTGGGCTGACTAGCGGAGTTGTCCGGACGTTTGATCGTCTCGGTCGCAACGCAACCCAGGCGCTCGACATCGAAGCCGTGACCTCGCCCGCGCCAGTGTCCCGGAATGACGCCAGGGCGTCGCCGTGCACTGGGCGCGATGACACGCCGCCCTACGACGACCCACACAGTTCCGTTCCTACCTCAGTCGAGGCGCAGGATCGTTTCCTCGATCTCCTCACCGCGTCCGGGTGCGAAGTCGCGGTTGACGCCAATGCGTCGGAACCCCGCTTTCTCCAGTACTCGAAGCGAACCGATGTTGTCCGAGGCCGCTCGGGCGTACAGTGGACGTTCGGCAGTCTCGGCAAGAAGAATCTGGAGTGCTGCGCTCGCGATGCCTTTCCCCCAGTGCCTTCGGTCTACCGAGTAGGTCACCTCAGGCTGCTTGTCGATTCGGAAGGACGCGATCGTTCCAGCGATTGCTCCGTCGACATCGATGACTCGGTTCGTGGCGCTTGTGTCGGCCCGCAGGCGCGTCATCAGGTTGAGAAAGGCGCTGCGATCGGTCTGATCCTCGGCTGTGAAGGCGGCCGGTTCGGGCGTAACGCCGATCGGTTGGGCCAGTGTGCGGGGATGTCACCCGAGCTGACTGGCGCGTACAACGTGCTCGTGGCGGGCTGCTTGTCAGCGGTAGGGTCGCCGACCAGCCCCAACGTCACGATCTCGGCTCGACCACGACCGCGTGGTGGCGCAGCTCGCGCAGCCGCAGGATCTTCGTCTTGAGGTGCGCCTGCGCCTCCTTGGCGTCTTGGTAGTCCGCGTTCTCCTTGAGGTCGCCCCACTCGCGCGCGGTGCGGATCCGGTCGGCGATCGCCCGGCGGCCCTTCGTCTCGAGCTGGCGCAGCTCGGCCTCGAGCGCGGCGAGGCCCTCGCGGGAGATGTTTCGTGCGGCGTCGTCGGCCATGGCTCAGCGATTGTGGTTGACGACCTCGACGTTGTGCCCGTCGGGGTCGAGGACGAACGCCCCGTAGTAGCCCGGGTGGTACACGGGGCGCTCGCCGGGCCCGCCGTGGTCTTCGTATCCGGCGGCGAGCGCGGCGGCGTGGAAGGCCCGCACGGTGGCGTCGTCCCCGGCGGGAAAGGCGAGGTGGACGTGCTCCGTGAGCGGCCGCTCGTCGTCGATTAACGAGAAGCTGTAGTCGCCGCCGGCGAACTGCACGCGCCCGGGCTCGTCGTCGCCCAGGCGGATCCCGGCGTGCGGCGCAATCGTC
>DASXSA010000129.1:0-9036 GCA_036506235.1 Candidatus Limnocylindrales bacterium
CGCAGGTACGGCCGTAGCTCCGACCAGCGCGGCAGGCGGCGCCGGGTCCGGGCGGCTCGTGGCGGGGCGATGAACCCGCTGGTGGGCTCATCAGGTGGCGCGGCGGGCGGCGGGGTGTCCGGCGTGACGTCCGCAGCCGGCGTGCCCGCCGGCGGTGCCTCGACGGTCTTCGTGTGGGTCACCGGGCGATAGTAGTCGCCCGCGACAACGGGCTGATCGCGAACAGCGGGCAGAATGGCTCGGTTTCAGTCCGCGTGAAATGCCGCCAGGCGCTCCGCCTCCTCGTCCACCTGGCGGCGGACGCCACCATTGAGCGGCGTGAACGGCTCGATCGCGATCTGTCCCTCTACGTATCGCCACGTCCCGGCGACGGCGCCGTCGACGAGGAACGTTGGAGACGACTTGGGGTTCTTCGTCGCGAAGATGAGGGGTCGGTGCTCCTCGGCCAGCACGAGAGCCCGTCGGGCGTGGACCAGGAGGGTGGCCTCCCATGTGCCGAGGAAACGCGGCGGCGCAGGCGTGTCGGGATCGGGGACCACGGCCTCGGGCAGATCGAGCAGCTCTGCGCCCTGATCGGAGCGATAGGGTCGCAGGTCGAGATCGTCGATCGCCGGCCGCAAGGTCGCCACCGGGAGTCCGGCCCACGACGCCATGTCTGTGATGGAGGCAGGGCCGAAGCCGGCGAGGTAACACCTGGCGAGGTGGCGCAGCCCTTCGGTCTCGGAGATGCGCTCGCCGCTACCGAGCCAGTCCTCGGCGAGGCCGTAGAGGTCGGCTCGGCGGCGGGCCCAAGTCCCCGACGGCGGGAGGCGGACGAGATCGAGCCACTCGCCGGCGCCCTGCCAGGCGACCGGCGGAAAGCCGCGCGCGGCGAGCAGATCGACCATCTCGCGGTGGCGCCGCGGCCGTTCCGAGAGGGCGTCACGGACGCAGGCGACGACCTCGGTCATGTCGACACCCTGCAGATCGCTTCTGCGGACCCGCTCCCACCAGGCCCGTCGTCCGGGCCTGCTGCCCGTCGCGAACAGCCAGTAGTCGCGCGCCGAGACCATGTGGATCGTGGAGCGCATGAGCGTGCCGTGGACAACCCGCCGGTCCTCGAGCGCAGCGTCGAGATCTGCCCGCTCGAAGCGGCGGAGTCGCGACCACAGGCCGATGTAGCCGCTCGGCGCGTACTGCGTCTGGAGACCGGCGACCTGTTCGAGCGCATCCGGGATCTGGGCGTCCGAGCGCTCCAGCAGCAGTTGCCGCGCCAGGATCGAGCGATTGAGCTGCCGGGTGGTCAGGACCGGGCCGGTCGAAGGCGTCATGCTCGCGGGACCAGCTCAGCCCGGACCGGCGCACCCGAGGTACAGCGACGACTACGATCACGGCCAGCCCAGCACCGGCGACCGAGCGACCGCTCGACGAAGAGCTGCGCGTCACGACCATCGAGCTCTTCTTCGACCTGGTCTTCGTGTTCACCCTGACGCAGCTCTCGGCCACGCTCCAGCACGACCTCACGCCGGCCGGCGCCGGGCGCGTGCTGCTCGTCTTCGTCGTCCTCTTCTGGATGTACGGCGGCTACGTCTGGCTCACGAACCAGGTTCCACCCCGAAATGCCGCCCGCCGCGTTCTGCTGATCTGCGGCATGGCCGGGTTCTTCATCTGCGCCCTGTCCATTCCGCGGGCGTTCGATGAGGACGGCCTGGCGTTCGGCGTCGGCTACGCGATCGTCGTCCTCGTCCACGCCGGGCTGTATGCCGAGGCCTATGGGCAGGCAGTCGTCCGGTTCGTCCCGACGAACATCCTGGGGGCCGCCTCGGTCCTCGGAGCGGCCCTCGTCGACGTTCCTCTGAAGTACGCGCTCTGGCTCCTGCCGATCGCGCTCCAGTACCTTGCATCGGCGCTCACCCGACGGATCGATGCGCAAACGCGGACCGGGTTCGACGTGCGACCCGGCCACTTCGTCGAGAGGCACGGGCTGCTGCTCATCGTCGCCTTCGGCGAATCGATCGTTGCGATCGGGATTGGTATCGCCGGCGAACCCGTCAACCTGGCGACGGCGGGACCGGCCGTACTGGGTCTGGTCTTGACGGCAGCTCTGTGGTGGACTTATTTCGGGGCCGACGAACGACAGGGTGAGAGGGTGCTGTCGACGACCACCCTCGAGGGCCGCGTGGTGAAGGCCCTCAACGCGTACTTCTATGCCTTCATCCCGATCCTGCTCGGCATCGTGACCGTGGCGGCGGGCCTGCGGCTCGTCATCGGCCACATCGGCGCGACGCTCCAGCTGGGGCCCGCTCTGCTGCTTGGTGGAGGCGTGGCGTTGTACCTGGTCGGCGACGTCGGATACCGCGTGGCGCTCCACATCCGACCCATCGTCGTTCGACTGGCCGGGGCCGTGCTGGCGCTCGCAAGCATCGCGTTCGGCATCGGCATCTCTGCCCTCGCTCAGCTGGTAGCGCTTGTCGCGATCCTGCTCGGGATGCTCCTCATCGAGGCGCGCAGCGACTGGTTCTCGCACGACGCGCGGGCCACGTGAAGGGCGGCTGCGATCCGTGGGGTGCCGGCGTGATGCCCGCGCAACCCCGTGGCCCACAGGATCAGGTCGCAGAGAAAGGAGGCCTCCGATGCTGCTACTGATCCTGGCAGTGCTCGTCATCCTGCTCCTGCTTGGTGGCTGGGGCTATCGACGGCGCAACTACTGACAGCCGTGCGGCCCGACGCCGGGACGACCGGCGTCGGGCCCTATCGCGATCGCGGCCGCCGGCTGAAACGCCGGCGGCCGCTTCGTTTGTCCTGCACCGAGGAGCGCGTGGAGGCCGATCGGCCCCCGTTCAGCCTAGAGCCTTAAGCAGCCGACGCCTACGATGCGGCTTCGGGCTGAGAGGCGGGTTCCCGCTGAGAGGCCGTTTCCGGCTGCGGTGCGCCGCTCATCTCGAACGTCGAGCGCATTGGCACCTCGTCGAGGAAGAGGACCGTAATCGCACCGATCACAGCGCCGACGATGCCCACCCAGAAGCTTGAGGCGATGGCGATGGAGATCGCGTCGTGGACAGCCCTGACGATGCCGGGGATCAGCGGCTCGACCTGGGCGAGGAACTGAGGCGGGACGCTCGCCCGGATCTGATCCGCCAGGCTCCCCGTACCGGTCAGGTTGGACGTCGACGATCCGCCCTGCGCGAACGCCGTGGCGAATTGCGCGGGCACGCCGGCTGCCTCCAATCGAGTCGGCAGCTCCTCGGCGAACCGGCTCGCGAAGATGGTGCCCGCGATCGTCAGCCCGATCGTGCCGCCGATCTGCTGGAAGAACGTCAGGCTGCTCGTGGCGACGCCGATCCGCTGCGGCGCGACCGAGTTCTGCACGACGAGCGTGAAGACCGCGAACGAGGGTCCGATGCCGAGCCCGGCGATGATCATCCACAGCCAGAGCTGGGGCTGCGGCGTGTCGGTCCGCAGGTTGGTCAGCAGCAGGAGCCCGATCGCCAGGAGCACGAGCGAGCCGAAGATGAGTGCCTTGTAGCGATGGGTGCGGGCGACGATCTGCCCTGAGGCGGTCGCGCTGACGATCAGGGCGCCGAGGAGCGGCAGGAGGCTGTACCCCGATTCCGTTGCGCTCAGCTCGGCGACCGACTGCAGCCAGCGCGGCAGGAAGATCACCGCCCCGAAGAACCCGAACGCCGCCATGGACATGGCGATCACCGAGACCGTGAATGCCCGGACCCGGAACAGCGACAACGGCACGATCGGCTCCGGGACGCGTGACTCGATCCAGACGAACAGCACGCCAAAGGCCAGCCCGAGCAGCATCAGCCCACCGACCGTGGGATCGGTCCACTCGCCGCCCTGCTTGTTCGTCAGGCCGATGAGGAACGGCGCGATCGCGGCGGTGAAGACCGCGGCGCCGACGTAGTCGATGTGGCGCGCAGCCTCCGGCCGACGGATCTGCGGCAGTAGCCGCCACAGGATGACAAGCGAGATCAGCCCGACCGGCACGTTGACGAAGAAGATCCAGTGCCAGCTCCACGTATCCGTGATGAAGCCGCCGATCCCCGGGCCGAGGAGCGACGACAGGCCGAACACGGCCCCGAACAAGCCGAGGTACTTGCCTCGTTCGGCCGGCGTGTAGAGGTCCGCGACCACTGCCAGGGCGACCGGGAACACCGCTCCGCCGCCGAGGCCTTGGAGGCCGCGGAAGAGGATGAGCTGCCACATCTCCTGGCTCAGACCGCAGAGCACGGAGGCGGCCAGGAACACGACGACGGCCCAGATGATCACGGGCCGCCGGCCGAACAGGTCGGACAGCTTGCCGTAAATGGGGCCGCTGATGGTCGACGTCAGCAGATACACCGTGACGGCCCAGGTGTAGAGCTGATTGCCGTTGAGATCCGTGACGATCCGGGGCAGCGCGACGCCGACGACCGTCTGGTCGAGGGCGAACAGGAACATGGCGAGGAGGATGCCGCCGAGGATCTCGAGCTTGGCGCGTGGGCTCAGATTGACGGCGGGCTGATCGGTGGCGAACGTCATTGGGCGTCTCCGAGCGCGGGGGCAATGGGCAGCCCAGTCGCCGTGTCGGCGATGGGTCCGTGAAGGGGATTCCCGCGGTCGATGACACCCGCGGTCGCGCAAGTCTACCGCCGCCGGTGTCCAGAACCTGTCCGGTTTGCGACTCTCCCAGCGTCGGATCAGACCGCGGCTGCGAGCTCCGCGCGGGAGGAGACGACGAGCACCTCGACCGGCTCCGCCTTGCCCTTGAGATGAAGCGTTCGCTGCTCGTGATCATCCGGCGCCACGCCGCCGAAACGCGCCGCCGGCAACGTCACCAGGAGCTCGCCCGGACCGGCGGCCGATGCCAGGCGGGCGGCCGTATTCACGACGTCACCAAGGGCAGTGATCTCAGGCTGGTCGCCGCTGCCGACCGCGCCGACGTAGGCGACGCCGGTCGTGACGCCGGCACCCACTGGAATCCACGGACCGCCCGGTTCCTCGTGACCGGTTGCCCGGAGCAGCGCCCGCGCGGCATCGACTGCCCGACGGGCGTGGGCGTCCCCTGTCAGGGCGGGAATGAAGATCGCGACCACCTCGTCACCGACGAACTTGTCGACGATCGCGTCCTCCTCGGTGAGTACTTCCGTGGCGACGCCGTAGAACCGCTGGAGGAGGCGGCTGAATTCGGCCGGTCGCATGCGTTCTGCGAGGCTCGTCGAGCCGCGGACGTCGGCGAACAGCAGCGAGCAGTCGATCTCCGCGCCGCCGTGGTGCGTCTGCAGCGTCGTGAAGCACTGGCCGCAGTACTTGCCGTTCTTGGCCCAACGCCTCCGCCCGATCAGCTGGAGCAGCAGCGCGCCCGGGCCGGCGAACGGCGCGTTGCACATCTTGCAGCGCGGCGACGATGGGAGGTGCTTGAACCGACGCCGGTTGCGCGCGTAGATCGGGTCGGTGCCGAGCAGCATCGCTCGCCACATCTCCTCGGTACCGGCCTCCCTCTCAGGCGCGGTCATGAGGCCAGCATACGACCGCGACGTGACGCCAATGCACCCGCGACCCTGCCGCTCAAACGATCGCCGAGGCGGTTCTCGTTCGACCGCGCGCCGCAAGCAACGCGCCGCTACAGGCGAAGCAGAGCAGCGCCGTGCCGAGCATCGCCGCGGGCAGTCCGATCGTGACCGAGATGAAGCCCATCACCGGCGGATACAGGACAGCCCCGACCACAGCGCTGCCGGTCAGAAAACCGCTGACCGCGGCCGACCGATCGGGGAAGCGCTCGCCGCCGACGGCGATGATCGTCGGGAAGATCGGCCCTGAGGCGAAGCCGACGAGCGTGAACAGCGCGATCGAGGCCGGCAGGAATGGCACGACGACCGCGCCGACCAGCGCCGCCGCGGCGATCAGAGCGGCGCTCATGGCGAACTGGAGGTGGTCGAACCTATCGGCGATGCGGGCCGAGACGATGCGTCCGACCGTCAGGCCGCCCCAGAACAGAGACAGGCTGGTCGTCGCAACGACGAGCGGCGCCGGTTCGAGGAAGCGAACCAGCCAGTTCGACACGCCGACCTCCGACGCGACGTATGCGGCGATGGCGACGGCCAGCGCGAGCAGCGGCCACTGGAAGACGATCGGGCGGGCGGTCGCCGGTTCTGCCTCCTCGGCGACGCGGCGCCGGCCGTGAGGGAGTCGCATCACGGCGAGGCCGATCGCGAGGGGCAGTGCCGCGACGGCCGTCATGAGGATGATCGATTGCCATGGCACGCCCGCGTCGACGAGCAGGCCGACCGCCAACGGCGACACCAGCGCGCCGATGCTGAAGAAAACGTGGAGGGAATTCAGTGCGCGACCGCGGCCAACTGGAAACAGATCGAGAAACAGGCCGTTGACGCCGCCGTCGATCGCGCCTGCGCCCAAACCCGCCGGGATCGCCGCGAGCAGGAAGACCGACCAGCCCGACACGAGCCCGAAGATCGCGAGGCCCAGCGCATGGAGGCCCGCGGCCGCGCTAAGGACCAGCCGTCGACCACGGCGTTCTGTCGCTGCGCCACCACCCAACGAGCCAGTCGCATAGGCGACCGCGTACAGGAAGTAAAGAAAACCGATGCCGGCGTCGTCCTGGTGCAGATCCGCCTCGATCGACCGCACCAGCGACGGGATGAGCAGACCACTCCAGCCGATGAGCAGAAAGGCGAGATAGCCGAGAGCGGCGCTCAGCCGCCGATCGTCAGGACGAAGGGTGGGCACGACGCGGATCGTACCCGCTGGCGGGCAGCGATCCCGGCCGCCGCTCAGGAGACGACGGGCGGGGTTTCGTCCTCGGTCACCGGCACGCCCATCTGGGTCGCAACGTATGGCCCGTCCTGGTGCGGCCCGAACAGCGTGGCGGACACCTGATTGTGTTGCCAGATCAAGCCGAGGAAGTACAGCCCGGGGACCTCGCTGACGCCTCGCTTCTGGCGGGGAATCCCCATCTCGTCCACGATCGGCGCGTCGATCCAGCTGTAGTCGAGCCGATAGCCGCTCGTCCAGATCACGCTCGAGATGTCCTCGCTCGCGAGGTCGAGGTGATCGGGCACCGGTGGATCGAAGTCGAACGGTTGCCGATCGTCCGCCACGGTGTCCGGTGCGCTGCGCTCGATGAACGTGTCGATCTGCTGTCGAAAGCGCTCGTCGAAGAACCGGTCTGCTCGAGCGAGGTTGGCTGCCAGGTCGTCGGCCAGGTCCAGTCGCTCGCCGTGCGCGTTCTCGATCCGCCCAAGGAGCGTCATACCTCGCGCGGCGAACTCGCGCAGGTTCGTGTCGTGGCCACCGCTGTGACCGGATAGATGCGGATTGCCGGCCAGGCGGAGGCGCGGATCGGGCAGCTTGTCGACGGTGGGCAGCTCCACGCCGTAGCGAGGGCCCTCGCGAGCGAGGCCGCCGAGCCAGTGGAAGATGTCCTTGCCTCGATAGCGACGCGGCACCCGCCCCGCCGTCCCGACCGAGACATAGACCCGCCGACCCGCCTCGGCCAGCTCCTCGGCGATCTGGACTCCCGACTGACCGGTCCCCACCACGAGCACCCCGCCGGGCGGGAGTGCCTCCTCGCGCCGGTAATGATGTGAGTGGATCTGCATGAGCCTCGCGGGGAGTGCTGCGGAGATCTGCGGAATGCGCGGCGAGTGGAAGCTGCCGGCCGCCACGACAACCCGGTCGGCCACGGTGCCGCCGCCGCTCGTATCGACCGTGAACCCGCCGGTGGCGCGCGGCGCGATCCTGACCGCCTCGGTGTCCAGAACGACCGGAGCGCGGATCGTGGCCGCGTGGCTCGCCACCCTGGCCACGATCTCGTCGCGGGTCATGAAGCCATCAGGGTCGGAACCCCGGTACGGATCGCCCCCGAACGAGGCCGACCAGTTGGGCGTGACCAGGCAGAAGTCGTCCCAGCGGTCCTGCCAGCCGCCGCCGAGGGTCGGGCGGCGCTCCAGGACGACGTGATCGCGACCTGCACGGCTGAGCAGGTGGCTCATCGCCAGGCCCGCCTGGCCGGCTCCGATGACCACGTTCTCGATCCGCGACGGCAGGCTCACTCGGCGATCCCCTCGAAGCGACGCGTCCTGAGTCGACCACCCTACTTGATGCCGGCTCGGTGCGCGATCGCGCCACCGGGCGGCGTCGTCGGTTTCGGTTCCGGCGAGGACGGACTACGATGCCAAGGCTGAGACCGGTCTGGAGGAGTCGAGGGGAACGCGTGGCGCTGGACGTTGTGGGAAAGCTGGGTCGAGTGACGGCGGATATCACCCCGGGCCATCTCGGTGAGGTGTTGATCGAGGTTCGTCAGGGCACGGAACGCTTCCTGGCACGATCGAGCGACTCGAGCGTCACCATTCGTAAGCACGCTCAGGTGATCGTCGTCGGCAGCCTGGGCGGTCGAACGGTGGAGGTCGAGCCGACCGACAGTTTGAGGCTACCCAGATGAGCGACATCCTCGTCCTCACAACCGCCGCAGCGGTCCTGCTCGTCGTCCTCGCGATCGTGGCTCTCTTCCGCCTGAGTTGGCGGGTCGCCGAGCCCGATGAGGCGTTGATCATTTCCGGTCCTCGCGCCGGTGGGGAAGCCGTCGGTGGAACGATGGGCTTCCGGATCGTCACGGGCCGCGGCGCGCTCGTGATCCCGGGCCTGACGAAGGTTCGAACCCTCTCGCTGGAAGCCCACGAGAGTGAGATCACCGTGCCGTGCGTGAGCCAGCAGAAGATCCGGCTCGACCTGCGTGGAGTCGTCGTCTACAAGGTCGGCGACGACTATCCATCCATCGCGAACGCCGCCCGGCGCTTCCTCGATCGTCCGGCCCAGGAGCTGGAGTCGAAGGTCCAGAACGTCTTCGTCGGACACCTGCGCGCGATCGCCGGCTCGATGACCGTCGAGGACATGATCAGCGACCAGGACAAGTTCGCTCAGCTCGTCCGGGACCGATGCAGCCAGGAGATGGAGTCGTTCGGCCTCGTCATCGACAGCTTCCAGATCCAGTCGATCACGAGCCCGAGCGCGTACATCGAGAATCTGGCGGTTCCCCACCAGGCCGAA
>DASXSA010000130.1:0-18502 GCA_036506235.1 Candidatus Limnocylindrales bacterium
CTCGATATCCCGGTTTCGGTCGCCGCATCACTGTCGGGCAGCGGGCTGGTCCCACGCCGGTAGCGCCGGTTCCGGAGCTCCCTGGGTCACGCGGCTCGTCGGGGTCGCCGCGGATCGCCGTCAACCTGAACCTTTACGTAAACGGTAAGGTCTGGTAGGATTCGGGCGTGTTCAGCACGCCCACGGAAGCCTCTCCGCGACTGCTCCGCATCCAGGAAGTCGCCGCGGAAACCGGGCTGACGACACGTTCGATTCGCTACTACGAGGAGATCGGGCTGCTCAAGCCGGCTGCCCGAAGCGAGGCCGCCTACCGCCTCTACGACGTGGATGATCTCGAGCGGCTGCGCTTCATCCGCGGCCTCCGCGACGACGCCGGCTTCTCGCTGGCCGAGATCGGGCAGCTGCTCGAGGACGAGGCGGCGCGCGTCCGTATTCGCGAGAGGTTCCGTGCGTCGCACGACAGGGCAGAGCGTCGCGCGCTCGTGAGCGACGGCATCGCGCGAATCGATCGTCAGATCGCGACGCTGCGCGGAAAGGTCGAGCGGATCGAAGCCATGATCCGCGAGACCGAGACGCGTCGGGCGCACCTCGAAGGTCACCTCGCCGAGATCGACGCGGAGGTGACCGCCACGCCTGCGCCGGCGCGCCGGGGATCCCGGCGATGAACGTTCCCCAGAACTTGAGCCGGGCCGCCCTCCGCGACTTCCGTGTCTGGAGCGCCCTCCGCCATCGCAACTACCGGCTCTTTTTCCTCGGCCAGCTGATCAGCCTGGTCGGCACCTGGATGCAGACGGTCGCCCAGGCCTGGCTCGTCCTCGCGCTGACCGGCAGCCCGTTCGCGCTCGGGCTGGTCGCCGCGGCGCAGTTCACGCCGGTGCTGGTGTTCGGCCTGTTCGGCGGTCTCATCGCCGACCACCTGCCGAAGCGCCGAACGCTGATCGTCACCCAGGCATCGGCGATGACACTCGCATTCGTGCTGGCAGTGCTGACGGCGACCAACACCGTGCAGGTGTGGCACATCTTCGTGCTCGCGCTGCTGCTCGGCTTCACGAACGCCATCGACATGCCGACGCGGCAGGCGTTCTCGGTCGAGATGGTCGGCCGGGAGGACGTCACGAACGCGGTCGCACTCAACTCGGCGATCTTCAATGCCGCGCGGATCGTGGGCCCTGCTATCGCCGGCCTGTCGATCGCAGCGTTCGGCACGTCGCTCGCGTTCTTCCTGAACGGGGCGTCGTTCCTGGCCGTCATCGCGGGACTCGCGCTGATGCGTGATGAGGAGCTGACGAGTCCGCCGGCCATTCCTCGCCCGACCACCGTCAAGGCCGTCTTCCAGAACCTCGGCGAGGGTCTGCGCTACGTGCGCGAGACGCCCATCGTCCTGCTCGCGGTGGCGGTCGTCGCGCTCGTTGCGACCTTCGGCATGAACTTCAATGTGCTCACGCCGGCGATGTCGAAGGACGTTCTGAACGCTGGCGCCGACGGCTACGGCTTCCTCATGGCGGCATCAGGCGTCGGATCGCTACTGGCCGCGATCGGCCTCGCCTTCCTCGGCCGCCCGCGCCCCGGGATCATCGTGGGCGGCGGCCTGCTGCTCGGAGTCCTGGAGATCGCGTTTGCGATTTCGCGCAGCTTCCCCCTCTCGCTGCTGTGCATGTTCGGTATCGGCGCGGGCGGCATCGCGATGGCGGCGACGGCCAATACCACGATCCAGCTGAGCGTCCCGGACCACCTCCGCGGACGCGTACTGAGCGTCTACACGACGCTCTTTGCCGGCTCGACCCCGATCGGAGGCGTGGCGATGGGTGCCATCGCCGCCTCGGCCGGGACACCAACGGCGCTGATCATCGGCGGCGTCGTCTCGGCAGTGGTGTCCGTCACAGGCTGGGCCTGGCTGCACCGGCGTCCGCGAACTGCCGCATCGACGGATACTCTTTCGGCGGGTGGCCCGGGTGGGCGCCTGCGACAACCGGTCGCTGTATCGCCGAGGGTCGGCCAGGCCCGCACTGCCAAGTAGCGGCAACGAGCGGCGGGCAACGACCATTCCGCGCATTCCGCGTGGCGGCAATAGACTGACCTCGTGGCCCAACTCGCAGATCGGGGCGTCGCGCGCCCGCCGATCGTGACGCCCTGGGAGGCGCCCGAGCTCACATCCCTCCACCGCCTGCCCATGCATGCGGTCCCCCATCCCGACCGCCTCGAGCTCGACGGCCGGTGGCAGTTCCAGCTCCTGCCGCGCGCGGACGCCGAGCCTGCACGTGCCTGGGAGGAGATCACGGTGCCGGGCGTATGGACGATGCAGGGCTTCCCGGACCTGCCGCAGTACACGAACGTGCAGATGCCCTGGGACGAGCGGCCACCGCATCCGCCGGAGCGCAACCCGACGGGCGTATTCCGGCGAACGTTCGAGCTGCCGGGGGACTGGATGGATCGCCGGGTCGTGCTGCACGTCGGCGCGGCAGAGAGCGTGCTGATCGTGACCCTGAACGACCGCGAGGTCGGCGTCAGCAAGGACTCCCACCTGGCGGCCGAGTTCGACGTCACGGCATTCCTTGAGCCGGGGGAGAACACGCTCACCCTGCGGGTGGTCAAGTGGTCAGACGCGAGCTTCGTCGAGGACCAGGACCAGTGGTGGCACGGCGGCATCACCCGCTCGGTGTTCCTGTACGCGACGGGACCCGTCTACATCGCCGACATCCGCGCGATCGGCGGGCTGGCGGACGACCTGGCGACGGGCATGCTGGACCTGGAGGTCCGGGTCGGCTTCCCAGCCGATCTCGCGGAGCCGGGCTGGACGGTCGACGCCCGTCTGGAGCCTGTCGCGAACGGGGGTGTGGACGTCCTGGCGGTGCACGGGCTGGAGGTCTCGGCCGATCGACCCGAACTGCACACGCGGACAACGTCTGAGGACATCGACCTCATGCATCGCCGTGCGCAGGGATTGCCTTTCTCCGCGGATGATGAGGCGCGCTGGTCGGAGATATACGGACGCTTCGCCCCGCCACCCGAAGGAATCGCCGCGTGGCATGGCGAGGATCTGCGCGTGGACGCTTGGTCGGCGGAGCAGCCCACCCTCTACCGCCTCTCGGTCGGCTTGCGCTCACCGGGCGGCGCCCTCGTCGAGGAGGCCAGCCTGCCCGTTGGCTTCCGCCGCGTGGAGATCCGCGGGCTGGACCTGCTGCTGAATGGCAAGCGCGTCCTCCTGCGCGGCGTGAACCGTCACGACTTTGACCAGCGGGCGGGGCGCGTCGTCAGCCGGGAGTCGATGCGGGCGGACATCGTGCAGATGAAGCAGTTCGGCTTCAACGCGGTGCGGACCTCGCACTACCCGAACGACCCGGCGTTCCTCGAGCTCACGGACGAGCTCGGCCTGTGGGTGATCTCCGAGGCAGACATCGAGTCCCACGCCTTCTATCGCGGCGTGTCCGACGACCCGCGCTACCTCGAGGCATGGGTGGATCGCGTGTCGCGGATGGCGCTCCGGGACAAGAACCACCCGTCCGTGATCCTCTGGTCGCTCGGGAACGAGTCCGGTTACGGCGTCAACCATGAGGCGGCGGCCGCGTGGCTGAGGCGCTTCGACGCGTCCCGGCCGCTCCACTACGAGGGTGCGATCCGGTTCGGGTGGGCGAGCGACCAGCACGTCAGCGACATCACCTGTCCGATGTATCCGCCGATCTCCGCGATCGTCGCGCACGCCCGCTCGGGGACCCAGCGCCACCCGCTGATCATGTGCGAGTTCTCCCACGCGATGGGCAACAGCAACGGGACGCTCGCGGAGTACTGGGACGCGATCGAGTCGACGCCCGGGCTGCAGGGCGGTTTCATCTGGGAGTGGTGGGACCACGGCCTCGTGCAGGACATGCCGGGATCCGATGCCGGTCGCTGGCGGTGGACGTACGGTGGGGACTTCGGCGATCGTCCGAACGATGGCAACTTCTGCATCGACGGGGTGGTCTGGCCGGATCGAACCCCCAAGCCGGCACTCTGGGAGCACAAGCAGCTGGCGGCCCCAGTCCGGGTAAGCGCCGATCCGGCGGGCTTGCGCGACGGCCAGGTCTCCGTGCTCAACCGTCAGGCGTGGCGCGACATCGGCTGGCTCGATGGCAGCTGGGAGGTCGCGCTCGATGGAGACGTGGTGGCGTCAGGTCCCGTTCGCGTGCCCTCGGTAGAGCCGGGGGCCGAGGCCAGGGCAGAACTCGTGGGCTGGCAAGGTCCGCCCGCGGCCGACCCTCGCGAGGCGTGGCTGACCATCCGCTTCGCGACCGCCCGAGAGGAGCCTTGGGCAGAGCGGGGCTTCGAGATCTGCTGGGCCCAGTTCCCGCTCGCGCCGCCGTCGGTTCCGGGGCCACCGAGCGCGACGAGCGGTGGCGTCACGCTTGGGCAGGACGGGCAGCTCCGTCATCCACTGCTGGCGGCTCCGCCGGCGCTTGCGCTCTGGCGCGCCCCAACCGACAACGATCGGATCGGCGGAATGGCGGATCGGTGGTCGGAGTGGGGCCTCGATCGCCTGGAACGACGGCTTCTGTCCGTGGAGGAGCAGGGCCCGGCCACGGTCGTCACGAGCGAGTACCGGGCGCCCTCGGGGATCGTCATCGCCCACGAACAGCGCCTGACCGGCCTGGCCAACGGCGTGCTTCGGGTCGATGAAGTCGCCGAGATTCCCGAGGCGCTGACCGACCTTGCGCGGGTCGGCACCGTGCTGGAGGTCGTGCCCGGCCTCGAGAAAGTGACATGGTTCGGGCGAGGTCCTCACGAGACCTACCCGGATCGAAAACGAGGTGGGCTCGTCGGTCGCTGGCGGTCGACGGTGACCGACCAGTACGTGCCCTACATCCGCCCGCAGGAAAACGGCGGCCACGCGGACGTACGCTGGATCGAGCTGCGTGACGATCTCGGCCGCGGCCTGCGGATCACGCTCGACGCGCCGCGGCAGGTGTCCGCCACCCACTTCCGCGCCTCCGACCTCGCGACCGCAACCCACGACGTGGAGCTCGCGCCCCGCGCCGAGACGATCGTCCACCTGGACGCCGCCCACCGCGGCCTGGGCACCGCGAGCTGCGGCCCCGACACCCTGCCCGAGTATCTCCTCGGCCCGGGGACGTATCGCTGGTCCTGGACCCTCCAGCCGGTCGACCCCGGATGACGATCGCTCCGCCGGAGCCGCGCCTCGCCGCCGGTGCAACGATCGAGTGGAACGAGGACGAGCGGCAGTTCCACCTGACGAATGGCCGCATCAGCTACGTGCTGCGGGTCCTCGAGAACGACGCACTCGGGCACCTCTATTTCGGGGCAGCGCTGGCCGCCGGCCGTTCTTATCGCCACCTCGGCCCGCCCGAATTCCGCGGCTTCTCGAACCGCCTCGGGGACCCGGTCGCGCTCGAGTACCCCACGACAGGTTCGGGCGACTTCCGGGTCCCGGTGGTGGCCGTCGTGCACGCCGATGGCTCGACCGTCCTCGATCTGCTGTACCAGCGACATCGGATTACGGCGGGCAAGCGACCTATCCCCGGATTGCCGGCCACCTATGTCGAAGCCGAGGAGGAGGCCCAGACGCTGGAGGTTGAGCTGGCCGACGTCGCCAGCGGCGTCGGGGTCACCCTCGCGTACACGATCTTCCGGGACGTGCAGGCGATCGCCCGTTCGGCCCGGATCCGGAACGAGGGCAGCGAGGCTGTCCGGCTGGAGGCGGCGCTCAGCGCTTCGCTCGACCTGCCGGACGCTGCCTGGGAGATGGTGCACCTGAGCGGCACCTGGGCGGGCGAGCGCCACGTCCGCTCGCGACGCCTTCAGCCGGGCCGCCAGTCGATCTCCAGCTCGCGGGGGGCGAGCAGCCACCAGCACAACCCCTTCCTCCTGCTGCGCCGTGAAGCCACCGGGGAGGATGCGGGCGAAGCGATCGGCCTCAGCCTGGTCTATTCCGGCAACTTCCTGGCGGAAGCGGAGGTCGAGCAGTTCGGGACCGTGCGCGTCCGCCTGGGGATCGACCCGGATACGTTCGCCTGGAGCCTCCCACCAGGCGGCGAGTTCGCGACGCCCGAAGTCGTGGTGACGTGGTCGGGAAGCGGCCTGCAGGGCATCAGCGATACCTATCACCGCCTTTACCGCGAACGCCTCGCGCGCGGACGCTGGCGCGACCGCGATCGTCCTGTCCTCATGAACAACTGGGAGGGGACGTACTTCGACTTCACGGAAGAGCGGCTGCTGGGCATGGCCGGCGTCGCCAGGGAGCTCGGCATCGAACTGTTCGTGCTCGACGACGGCTGGTTCGGCAGGCGCGACCGGGACGATTCGTCGCTCGGGGACTGGTTCGTCGACCGGCGAAAGCTCCCTGCCGGGATCGACGGTCTGGCACGGCGGATCGAAGACCTGGGCTTGCGCTTCGGCCTGTGGATCGAGCCCGAGATGGTCAGCGAACGCTCGGAGCTCTTCGCGACCCACCCGGACTGGGCGATCGGGATTCCGGGCCGGCCGCGCTCCGAGGGCCGGAACCAGTTCGTCCTGGACATGTCGCGAGCGGAAGTGCGGGATCACCTGTTCTCCGTCCTCTCGGACGTGCTTGGCGGCGCCCCGATCACCTACGTCAAGTGGGACATGAACCGCTACATCACCGAGCCCTACAGTCTCGGCCTTCCGCCCGAACGCCAGGGCGAGTTCTTCCACCGTTACATGCTCGGGGTGTACGACCTGTACGAGCGGCTGACCAGCGCCTTTCCCGAGATCCTGTTCGAGTCGTGTGCCGGCGGAGGCGGACGGTTCGATCCAGGCCTGCTCGCGTTCGCGCCGCAGGGCTGGACAAGCGACGACACCGACGCCGTCGAGCGCCTCAGGATCCAGTGGGGGACGTCCCTCGTGTATCCGCTCAGTTCGATGGGCGCCCACGTGTCCGCCGTCCCGAACCACCAGGTCGGCCGGATCACGCCGCTCTCGACGCGAGCGGCCGTGGCGTTCTTCGGCGTGTTCGGCTACGAGCTCGACCCGACGTTCACGGACGAGGAGCGGCGGGACGTGGCCGGGCAGGTGGCGTTTTACAAGGAGCACCGCGACCTGTTCCAGCGGGGCCGGTTCGTTCGCCTCCGAAGCCCGTTCGAGGGTGACGGAAACGAGACCGCCTGGATGGTCGTGTCGGACGACCTCCAGCGGGCCGTCGTCGGCTTCTACCAGGTCCTGAGCCGGCCGGCTGCCCCCAGGAATCGGCTGCGATTGCATGAGCTGGACCCGAAAGCCTCCTATCGAATTTCTGAGTGGCCGGCTGGTGGGGACGGGGCCGCGACTGCCAACGCCGGGCTGCGCGGCGGCGACGACCTGATGAACGCCGGGCTCCAGCTCGATCCGCCGCGCGCCTACGGGGCGGCGCGAGGCGACTTCTGGGCGCGGCTGTTCGTGTTGCAGGCAGAGGCCTGATCGCGCTCGCCCACGGCCGGGAACGGGAGAGGACATGCCCGAACTGCCAGCCCGGAGCATCGCCGACGTTCGGCTTTCGGAAGTCTTCCACCACGCTGGATGCCCGCTCTGCACCCAGATGGCTCGCAGCGCCGCGACCTACATGAATTCGTTCCTGTACGAAGGGGTCACCGACGTCGGTTTTCGGCGTGAGCTGGACCGGGCGCGCGGATTCTGTCGGCGGCACACCCGCGAGGTGCTCGCGGCCAACCGGCGCCAGTCGGGCGGAACGCTGGGATCGGCGATCCTTTTCGAGGCGATCCTGCGGATCCGCGGAGCGGAGCTGGACGGTGCCCTCGCAGCTCGCGGGAATGCACGTCGGAAACGAGTGGCGGAAGCGGCCCGCCGAGCCGCGTGTCCGGTCTGCGACGTCGAAGCGAAGGCCCTCGCATCGGCGATCGACAGCTTCCACGGGCTCGCGGCTGTTGATGAGTGGCGCGAGGCCATTGCCGGGTCGCCGTTCTGCCTCGATCACCTGCTGGCGCTGCTCATGAATCGTCCGTCCGGCGAGGCCTGGGACGAGATCGAGCGCGCGCAGGCTGCGCGGGTCCGCGACCTGCGCGCGCGCCTGGGGCGGTTCTCGGCGGCATCCAGCCACGACCGCCGCCATCGGATCACCGCCGACGAGCAGGGCGCAGCCGACGATGCCGCGGCGTTCCTGGGCGGGGACTCCGCCGAGGCTGCGCGACCGCGAAAAGCCTCGGCGGACTGACCGCGCAACGGCCGCGGCGTCCTGCCCGCGCAAGGCCGCTGTCAATACCCCCGGTGGGTATTTCCAGGTCGCTGTCAAGTGGTAGACTGCGGGCCGACGTGGCGTGTCAAGACTTGACACGCCCGTAGCCATGTCCGGAACTCGGCGCGCGACGTAGAGCCGGGCGGACGAGCCAACCAGCTGCGCGGAGGCCCATCACGGCAGCAGGCATCGCGGCCGAGGTCAAGAACAAGCTCAGCGTCGCTGACGTCGTCGGCGAGACGGTTCAGCTCAGGAAGGCCGGCACCACGCTCAAGGGGCTGTGTCCCTTCCACGGCGAGAAGACCCCTTCGTTCGTCGTGACACCAGCGCGCGAGACCTGGAAGTGCTTTGGTTGCGGGCTGGGCGGGGACATCTTCAGCTTCGTCATGCAACGGGACGGCGTCTCGTTCCCGGACGCCCTTCGGACGCTCGCGGCCAAGGCCGGCGTCGAGATGGATGAGCACACGCGCCGGGACGACGCGCGCAAGGCGCGCCTGCGCGAGACACTCGAGCACGCGATCGCGTTCTACCACGCGGTCCTGACGGGCTCGAGGCTTGGACAGCCCGCGCTCGACTACCTGCGCGGGCGAGGGTTCACCGACGAAACGATCGAAGCCTTCCAGCTTGGCTGGGCGCCAGAAGGCTGGGACGTCATGGTCCGCACCCTGAAGGCCCGCCGAAACGTCGACCCGGCCGCGCTGGCCGAGGTCGGCCTGACGTCACCCGGACGCCGTGGACCGATCGACCGCTTCCGGGCCCGGATCATCTTCCCGATCCGCGACCAGAACGGAAATGCCGTGGGCCTGGGTGGCCGCTACCTCATCGCGGATGGCGATCAGGCGGACCATGGCCCCAAATACCTGAATTCGCCCGCGACGCCGCTGTTCGACAAGAGCCGCACGCTGTACCTGATCGACCGCGCGAAGTCGGCCGTCCGCAAAAGTGGGCAGGCCGTCATCGTGGAGGGCTACACCGACGCCCTGATGGCCCACCAGGCCGGCTTCGACACCGTTGTTGCCTCGCTGGGGACGGCGCTGACACCCGGACAGGTCGCGCTCCTCACCCGCTACGCGAAGAAGATCGCCCTCGCCTACGACGTCGATCCCGCCGGGCAGAGCGCCGGCACGTTCGGGGTGACCGAGCTGAACGCGTTGATCTCCGAGGTCCAGGCCGATGGCGGGCTCGGCCTGACCGATGTCGGCGTCGTCCGGCTTCCGGACGGCAAGGATCCCGACGAGGTCATCCGGGAGAACCCTGACCTGTGGCGCGAAGCCACGCGAACGCCGGACCCGATCCTGACGTATCTGATCGACTTCCACGCGTCGCGGGTCGACGTTCGGGCTCCCGAAGGCCGGAAGCGCCTCGTCGACGGTGTCCTGCCGACCCTCCGGCGGGTCGCCGACCCTGTCGTCCGTGACTCCTACCTGCAGATGCTCGCCCGGCGGAGTGGGGTGGAGGAGCGAACCTTGCTGGAGGTCCTCCACCAGCGCCCGGCACCGGGCCGCACCGGGAGCGACGGAGACCACGGCGGCGTTCGCCTCACGCTGGAGGCCGTTCGGGCCGCTCAGGAGTCGGTCAGCCCGGAGGAGGTCGTTCGGTCGATCAGCGCGGTGGAGGCCGAGCTGCTGCGCCTGCTCCTCCTCGTTCCGGACCAGCAGGAGCGCGTGGCGGACATCCTGAAGCCGGAGGGATTGCCGTCGACGGTCGCCCGGGAGCTGTACCGCGCTCTGCTCGCCTCGCGGGGCCTGCCGGACGGCGAGGAGCAGCACCCATTCGAACGGGGACGACTGCTCGAGGCCCTGGATCCCGAGACGCGAGCCCTTGCCATTGCCTTGTACGCGCGACCAGGCCCGGACCCCACGCACCTGCCGGCCGAACGCATCGCCTACGCCGTCGATAAGTGTTTGCTGACATTGGAAGGAGATCGGCTCGAGGAGGCCATCGCCTACAACCTCGCGGAGCAGGCCGAGGCGGAGAGCCGCGGCGACCACGAGGCAATGGGTCGCCTGCTCGATCAGGAACGCCAATACAACGAAGCCCGCCGTTCGCTCGACCGCCGTGGCGAGCAGACGCGCCTTCTCGCTCGACCGATGGAGGTTCGACCGTGACCGATCCCACCGACAAGCTGCTCGTCGAAGCCGTCCTGTCGCGCCCGCGCCGCGCCAAGGATGACCTGGAAGCCGCCAGGCTTGCGTCCATGCGACCGAACCGGGTCGCGGTTCCGCCGGTCGAGGAAGACGAGGACGAGGAAGAGTCCGAGGACCTGCTGCTGACGTCTGCCGACGCACTGGCGGAGGCCGCCGACCTCGGAGTCGAGGTCGTCGGCGAGGACGGCCAGGCGCCCGGCGGCATCCCGCTCGATGCACCGGCGAAGCTCGATGCGGTCGAGCTCGAGGAGCCCACCCAGGAAGAGCTCGAGGCGCTCAGCGCCGACATGATCGGGATCGACGACCCGGTCCGCATGTACCTCAAGGAGATCGGCAAGGTCGCCCTGCTGACGGCCGAGGAAGAGGTCGTGCTGGCCAAGGCGATCGAACTCGGGGAGCAGATGGTCGACGAGCCCTGGAAGGGCATCGTCTCGCTCCACGAGTGGACGCACCACGACACCGAGCGCAAGACGCGCACCCAGAAGACGCAGCACCGGCTGCCGTTCGGGCCCGAGGCGGCGCGGATGGTCAGCGACGCGATCGGCGACGCGGGGGCCGCGGACCTGCTCGTGACCACGCCCGACTTCCACTTGATCCGCGCCGGCAAGGACGCGCAGTCGGAGGGCACGAAGCAGCTTCTCAAGGAGGCTCGCAGGTTCCAGTCCCGCTACAACGAGCACCTCGACGCGAACTCGTTCGTGGAGCTCCTGGACTGGGCGTACTTCGCGGTCCACAACGGGGATCTCGACTCGCGCGACAACGTCGGGCTGCGAGCGATCTACGACTGGACGCGCGACGGGGTCGCCTTCCTTGCGCTGGAGCGCTGGATCACGACCGGCCACGACTCGGACCTGCTGCGGCGCCTGGGCTATGACCCGTCCGTGCCCGCCAACACGAAGCTGCGCGACCGGAAGGGCGAGCTGGTCCGCATCGGGCGCGATGCGCGGGAGCAGCTCACATCGGCGAACCTGCGGTTGGTCGTTTCGATCGCGAAGAAGTACATCGGCCGCGGCATGTCGTTCCTGGACCTGATCCAGGAGGGCAACATCGGCCTGATCCGGGCGGTCGAGAAGTTCGATTACGAGAAGGGCTACAAGTTCTCGACGTACGCCACGTGGTGGATCCGGCAGGCGATCACCCGCGCGATCGCTGACCAGGCGCGCACGATCCGCATTCCCGTACACATGGTCGAGACGATCAACCGGCTGATCCGCGTGTCGCGCGGCCTGCTGCAGGAGCTGGGCCGGGAGCCGACCGTCGAGGAGATCGCCGAGGCGATGTCACGCGGCCAGGAAGTCCAGGTCACGCCCGAGAAGGTGCGCGAGATCATCAAGGTGTCCCAGGAACCGGTCTCGCTGGAGACGCCGATCGGCGAAGAAGAGGACTCCCACCTGGGCGACTTCATCGAGGACCGCGGCGCATTGGCCCCTGCCGAGGCGGCCTCGCACCAGCTGCTCAAGGAGCAGGTGGAAGCGGTGCTCGACTCGCTGACGGGCCGCGAGCGGCGGGTCCTGCAGCTCCGGTTCGGACTGGAGGACGGCCGCGCCCGAACGCTCGAGGAGGTCGGCAAGGAGTTCAACGTCACTCGCGAGCGGATCCGCCAGATCGAGGCCAAGGCGCTGCGCAAGCTGCGCCACCCGTCCCGCAGCCGAAAGCTGAAGGACTACCTGGAGTAGGGACCACGGAGGTCGTCCCGGCACCGCATCCGGCCTGCCCCGGCGCGAGGCTGGCGGTCGTCCGGCCTGCCCCGTCCGGTCCCCGGCGCGAGGCCGGCGGTCGTCCGTCCCGCCCCGGCGCGAGGCCGGCGGTCCTCCGGCCTGCCCCGGCCGGTCCCCGATTTGCCGGGCGTTTCACCGGCTGAAAAGATCTCGAAGGTCATTTCATGCGGTGAAACCGACGGCATGCGCCGAGACAGCTGGTGCCGCCCAAAGCTGGTCCTGTTCCACTGGACGAAACGAAACCCCGGATTAGTGGTCGAAGCAGATCCGTTTGGACGCCTAGCTTTCACGGGGTGAAACACGCCACGGGCCACAGCGCGATGCTGAGGCCCGGCAGCCACTAGAGAACGATCAAAGAGCTCCCACCGGGATCAGCTCCCACGTTCAGGAGCTCGAGGCATCGCCTCGCCGGGACCGGGTATGCCTCGACGAAGCTCACGCCGGCCCCCCGAACGAAGCGCCGTGAAGGGGCCCCTCTCGGCAACAGCAGGAGGACGCCGTCGACCTTCCCGTCGCGTTGCTTCAACTGGATCCGGCGGGCCATCGCCTGGCTGTCCGTGGGAGCCGTTTCCGCTTCGACGCCGTACAGCCAACCGCTTCCGGAGATCAATGCGTCCCACGCGCGCTGGTCGCCCGGGATGGGAAGGGGCACCTCAGTCGCCCAGCGCAGGCTCCGATGAAGCCGCGCTCGGAGCCTTCCCAAAAGCTCGACGTGTCGGGCGTCGCGTATTGGCTGCCCGCCGGGAAAGGCTTTCGCTCCGAGTTCCAGCCCCACGATGGCCAGAAGGCGGGCGAGCATGACAAGAGAGACGTTAGGCGATAGCCCTCGCTCGATCCGATAGACAGTCGGAGCCGAGATCCCCGCGGCGAGCGCAACCGCCCGCAGGCTGAGGCCACGATCGCGTCGGGCGCGGCGGAGCTCACGTGAAAGATCGATCAGCAGGTCCCGACCGCGAAGCTCGCCGCGATCAGCAGGTCGTTGTCGGGCCGCCATTGCGACCGATGGTGCCGGCAGCCGCTTATCGGCCGCTTAACGGCGGTCGACAGATCGGGAGGGAGCCGCTAGAGTCCGCGGCATGTTGGGCCGCACGGGTTGTTCATGTCTCTGTCGCCGGCGAGCGTCGGCGTGGCAGGCGTGCGGTCGAATGAACGGACTCGCCCGCTAGCCTCACGGCCGGCCCTCGCGACTCCTTCCTCGCGAGTAGCCCCGGGCCAGGTTCCTTCCGACGGCCGCCTCGGGCGCCCGCGTCCCCCCATTGCTCGAGGTCTTCAACCCATGTCATCGACTGTTTCCAGCGCGAGTCCACCCAAGGCGTCGGAGCACGGACGGCTGATCGACCCGCGCGGGCACCGCTTCGGCGCCGGCCTCTCGGTCGTCCTGCTGAGCCTCGCTTTCGTGCTCAACCTGCCTGTTGTCGTAGTGGCCGTCGGGCTTGCGCTCGCCGTCAGTGCGATCTTCGGCACGCGCTACTCGGCGCTCGGACGGCCGTGGCCTTACGTCCGACGAGCGTTCAACATCCCGCCCCCGACCGAGCTGGAGGGCGAGTACCCGCCGCGATTCGCTCAGGCCCTCGGCTCGATCGTCCTGGGGCTCGCCGTCGTCCTGTTCGTCGTCGGCGCCCAGCCCTTCGCCTGGCTGGCTGTCGGCGTCGTCGTCGGCCTTCAGACGCTTCTCGCCGCAACCGGCTTCTGCCTGGGTTGCCGTCTCTACTTCCTGCGCTGGTGGCGTCCCTGGCGAACCGGCAGGTCGTCGCTCGCGAGCTAGCTCAGCGCAGAAGCCCGCTAAGACCGTGACCGACGCCGCGATCATGGGCAAGAGGGCCGTCCGCGGCGCCGCGTCGGGGTTGCTCTAACTCAGCGCCCCAAGGTCGTTAGCGTGTGATGTCCACGACGCAGAAGCGGTTGCCTTCCGGGTCGGCCATGATCACGTAGTCCGCATCGGGCGGCTGCTTGTCCCAGTGGACCTCTGTGGCACCCAGCCCCTTCAGGCGCTCGACCTCACCCGCCTGGTCCTCGGTGTACATGTCGAGGTGGATGCGCGGCGGGATGTGGACCGTCGAGCGGACCCGGTCGAGCGAGAGGTTCGGGCCAACGCCGTCCCTCGGGCGCAGCAGCACGAAGGTCTCGTCGTCGCCCTTGCCGCGCGGCACGTAGTCGAGCGCCGCTTTCCAGAACTCGGTCTGACGCTGGAGGTCGTCGACGCGGAGCACGATCGATCCGACACGAATCATCGACATCAGATTACGGCTTACCCGCCTGCAACCATACGGCGACCCAGTCGTTTGCGATCAGCCGTTGAGCCTCGTCGAGCTGCAACGTGCCCGCGCAGACACGCATGTGCAGGTAGTCCTCGAGGCCGTCCTTGGCATCGCTGCCGACGCTCGTGCCGTCGGGCAGGCTGACTGTGGTTGGCTCGGGCCACAGGTTGGCGGGATCCCTGGGGGCGCCTCCGAGCTCCAGCGGCACGAGGTGGTCCTCCTGGTAATGGGCGGGATCGCGATCCGCGTAGCCGTACTGGACCAGCTGGGCGAGCTTGAGCGCGTTCGTGTAGCCGGCGGGCGGCCGCACGGTCTGCGTCCAGCCGCTCGAGCAGATGGTGGTCGCGAGGTTCGCCTGCGTCACGTCGGGGTTGATCGTTCCCGGCGTTCGCCCGGGACTGGGCAGGCCGACCGGCGACCGAGCGGACGCTGAGCCAAGAACCAGGCTGGGAGAGGCCAGTGCCGCTCGAGGACCCGGCAGCCATCGACCGGCAGCGATGATGAGCAGCAGCATCGCCAGCGTTGCGAGCGTAAACCAGGCCAGTCGCTGCACGAATCAGATACTTTCGCAGGCGATCCCGTCGTGATCGCTGTCGAGGCGGTATGGGTCGTTCGATGTGGAGCCGCCGGTGCCCTGAAAGAAGCTCTGGGCATGCGCCTGAGTGTCGAAGTCCTTGCAGTCGAGGTCGGAGTAACCGTCCCAGTTCGAGGGCTTGTAGTAGCTCGAACTCAGAGGCTTGGATGTCGCCTTGGCCTTGGGTGTTGCCTTGGGCTTCGCGGTCGCCGTCGGAGCGGGGGACGCCACCGCGAGAGTCCGCGTCGGTGCGGCCGATTGCCCAGCCAACGCCTGCTGATCCCCCAGATGAGCTCCTGACGAGCATCCGGCCGTCGCGAGAACCAGGGGGCGCTCACCACAAACGGCCACGCTTTCATCCGGTGCCCCTCCATCAGCCGACGACAGCCAGACCGCCAGTCTGCGACATCGGCATGCCGTGTGGACATCCGCGGATTGTCGTAGAGCCGCCCTTGGCAAGATCACAGGTGACGGCGGTAGAGTCCGCTTGTGCTTGAGAGTCTCGCGCCGACCCCCCGCTGACCATGCCGGATGCGTCGCCGAAAACGCTCGCCACCTATCGACCATCACCGATCGGATTCGGTGTTCTCGCCGTCCTGCTGACACTTGCGCAGCTCGCCGATCTTGTGACCGGCTATTTGGAACGACCAGCTGGCTGGGTCGGAATTGAGCGCAACCCCCTCGCTGCCGCACTGCTGGCGAACCCAGCCCTGGCCACCGCGGCCAAGCTTGCGCTGCTCGCACTCGTCGTTTCGGTCGTGGCCATCATTCGGGTGACGCGGCCACGTGCAGCCATCCTCGTGCTTATGATCGGGATCTCGGCGGGCGTCATCGGCGCCCTGAGCAACGCGATCTAGTCGGCGGCGCTCCCAAGCCTTAAGCGAGGGAGATTGATGGCGCGCGGGGACTGGATCCCGTTTGGCCTGGTTGCGCCGCTACTGTCCGTTGGACCTGTGATCGCCTTGGCGCCACACAGTTCCGCGTTGTTGTGGTGGCCAGTTACTCGTTTCCATGGCCCTGATCCTCACCCGAGGCTGGATCAGGGCGGTAACCGGCCGTCAGGCGTCTTGGCGACGAGGATCACGAACCGGACGTCGGGGAACTTGACCCCTGCGGTGGTCGGGACGATACGCTCCCGGGCCCGTGGCAAGTAGAGAATGGGAGGAGGAAACGATGCGACGGATGGCGCAAGCCAGCGTGATCGTCAACCGACCGCCGGCCGAGGTCTGGGCCTACATCGCCGACATCGGAACCATGGAGCGTTGGGACCCGGGAGTTGAGGTGGTGGAGCCGGTGCCCCCGCTCGCTCGCGGCTCAACGTTCACGATCACAGCACAAGTATTTGGCCGTCGGGTGGCCGACGCGCGGATCGAGGAGTTCGAGCCCGGTCGCCGAATCGGCTGGAAGGCGACCGCGCGGGGCGGATGGATAACGGGCGGCGGAAGCTGGGTGTCTGCGACCTATCTGACAGAGCCCCAGGACGGCGCAACGCGCTTGACGAGGATCATGCACGGTGAGGCCCGCGGCCCCCTCATGCACCTGCTGCAGCCGTTGCTCCTCGCCAAGGCTCGCCGCGAGCGAGCCGAGGAGATCTCCAACATCAAAACAATCCTGGAGCAAGGCAGTCAGGCGGGTGCATCTCCCGCGGCGCGGTAGGCGCCGTCAGAATCAGCCAGTGGCGCTGGGCCAGAGCAGTCGACATGGCCATCGACGGCCACGTTACCGGAGCGGAGGTTACCTTGAAGTCGGCCGGCAGCCCCACGCCGGTCGAATGGTTCGGGCAATAGCACTTGGGGACCTCGAACAAGCCCGCGTATTGCTCGCTCACTGGAGTCCTGTTGACGATTCGTCGTCACCGGTGACTGCGGTCAGGTTCATCGTGAGGAGGACACCGGGCTTCGGGAGTTCACGCACCGCGACGACCGTGCGAGCGGGTCTGCTATCGCCCATCGATTCGACGTAGGCCTCATTCATCGCGTCGAAGTCGGCCATGTCCCGCAGGAAGACGTTGACGTGGACGACGTGCCCGAGATCCGAGCCCACCGACATCAACATGACCCTGAAGCTGGCCAGGATCTGGCGCGTCTGTGATTTCACATCGTCGCCAGAAAGCCGACCCGTCGCGGGGTCAACGCCGGCGGTTCCGCCGTTCGTGATCAAGCTCCCGACCTTGGCGATGTGGTTGTACGGCCCGATCGGCGTCGGCGTACCCGGTGGCGTTGATGTCTCGACCTTCGGCACCCTGTCGATCCTCGAAATGTCCCGAGTATCGGGTTCTGCCTCAGTGACGCGAGGGCCGTCAGTCCACGTATTGAAGCGGTGTAACGGCGAAGTCGTCCGGCAGCATCACGCCGGTGGCGTGGTTCGGACAATAGCCGTTCGGGACCTCGACGAGACTACTGCACAGAGAAGCGCGAGATAGCGCCGGCCCGGTCACACAGAACTGGGGTAGGCAGCTGGTCGACCTTCTCGCCCGGGGCTGACCGCGGCTATCATCGCCACGTGGCACAGGCAGTCCGATCGGATCCCAGCGGGGCGGAGGCCGCCGCAGGCGAGCGATACCTCTTCCTGGCCGACATCTCCGGCTACACCGGCTTCATGTCGGGCGTCGAGCAGGAGCACGGGATCGACTTCAGCGACGGCATCCCCGCCGCATATTCGGTCCTGGGCGACCTCCTGGACGCCGTCGTCCAAGGCGTCAAGCCGGATCTCGCGTTGGTCAAGCTCGAAGGCGATGCGGTCTTCGCGGCAGCCCCAGCGGCCGGTCTCGATGGCCAGGGCGATCGTGTCCTCGAGACGATCCACGGGACATACCGGGCGTTCATCGACGCCCGGACACGGGCGATCCCCGCGAACGACCACATCTGCATCGCGTGTCCAGCCGTCGCGCACCTCGACCTGAAGGTGGTCCTCCATCGCGGACAGGCCGTCCGCCAGTCGGTCGGATCGGGCAGCGACCTGCTCGGGCCCGCGGTGACCGTCGCCCATCGGCTGCTCAAGAACACCGTGCGCGACAGGATCGGCGCCCGCCCCTACCTGTTCATGACCGACGCTGCCGCGACAGGGCTCGGATTGCAGGGGATCGGGCTGGCGCACGGGGAGGAATACCCCGACGCCGGGCAGATCAAGGGTCGCATCGTCGAGCTCGGCGGTTGGACGCCCGAGCCTGGCGACACCTGAGTCAGCCCGCTTCAGCCAGACTCCTCGCGCCAAATCGCAACCGAACGCAACCTATGAAGCGGCTGTCGGCCTCACACCCGCGACCGAGCCGCCGCTCGGCCACCGCCCTAGCGCTCGCTCGTCCACGCACTGGAGCGGCGTGACCGCGAATCCGTCAGGCAGCTTCCGCCCGTGGCGTGGATCGGGCGGTAGCGGTTCGGGACCTTGTCGAGGTCGGAGTACTGCCGGTCAGCCCGCGTGCTGGCTGAGCAGCGCGACAGCGACCAGGACCCCGACGACGGCCGTACCGGCAGCAGCTCGCGGTCCGGCGACCAAGTTCGCGACGGCTGCAAGGGCCGTGACGATCGCTGCCGCGACCAGGCGCACGGCGATCGGCGAACCGACGTGGGCTGGCCCGGAGATGACGACGTTGACCGCAAGGATCGCGACGATGCTGACGACGGAGACGA
>DASXSA010000131.1:0-6051 GCA_036506235.1 Candidatus Limnocylindrales bacterium
GCGCATCGTCCCGCCCTTGTCCTCCATGTCGCGCTGGTCGGGCATGAAGTCGATGACCGGGTTCTCGGTGAACATGTCGAACTCGGTCGAGTTGGCGTCGGGCGTCTCGGCCACCTCGCGGGCGAACTCGATGACCGCGCACTGCAGCCCGAGGCAGAGCCCCAGGTACGGGATGCGGTGGTCGCGCGCGTAGTGCGCGGCGATGACCTTCCCCTCGATGCCGCGATGGCCGAAGCCACCTGGGACCAGGATTCCGGCGACGCCGGACAGTCGGTCGCCGACGTTCTCAGGGGTCAGGGCCTCCGAGTCGACCCAGCGGACCTTCGCGTCGACCTCGTTCGCCCAGGCCGCATGCTTGAGCGCCTCGGTCACCGACAGGTAGGCGTCGGGCAGCTCGATGTACTTCCCGACGAGGGCGATCTCGAGGCTCGCCTTCGGACGCTTGATCCGCTCGACCAGGGCCCGCCACGCGGCCAGGTCGGGGTGCGCCTCCGGATCGCCGAGTGCAAGCTCCCGCACGATGAGCCGGCCCAGTCCCGCCTCCTCGAACTGGATCGGGACCTCGTAGATCGTGTCCGCCGTCTCGGCGGGGATGACGGCCTCGGTCGCGACGTCGGTGAACAGCGCGATCTTCTCGCGGATTTCGTCGCTGACCGGGTGGTCCGAACGGAGAACGATCACGTCGGGCTGGATGCCGATCGCTCGCAGCTCCCGCACGGAGTGCTGGGTCGGCTTGGTCTTGAGCTCGCCGGTCGCCGCGAGAGCCGGCAGCAGCGTCACGTGCACGTACAGCACGTTCGCCCGGCCGACGTCCTTGCGCATCTGGCGGATCGCCTCGAGGAACGGGAGGCTCTCGATGTCGCCCACCGTCCCGCCGACTTCCACGATCACGACGTCCGGATCTCCGTCGCGCGCGACGCGCGTGATCCGCTCCTTGATCTCGTTCGTGATGTGGGGGATCACCTGCACGGTCCCGCCCAGGTAGTCGCCGCGCCGCTCCTTGGCGATGACCGCCTGGTAGATGCGCCCGGTCGTGACGTTGCTCAGCTGGGTCAGGTTCTCGTCGATGAACCGCTCGTAGTGGCCCAGGTCGAGATCCGTCTCGGCGCCGTCGTCGGTAACGAAGACCTCGCCGTGCTGGTAGGGCGACATGGTCCCCGGGTCGACGTTGATGTACGGGTCGAGCTTGAGGATGGAGACCCGCAGGTCGCGCGCCTTGAGGATCCGACCGATGCTTGCGGCGGTGATGCCTTTCCCCAGTGAGGAGGTCACGCCTCCTGTCACAAAGACATACTTCGCCATGGATTCGGTCCTCCGGGGGTTTTTCGAATGCTATCGAATCACCCGGGCCCGGGCAAGGCACCCGGGAGGCTCGCGTGCGGCGCGCGGGTCCTCCCGCGTTCGTGAAGCCGCCCCCACGAGCTTTACCCGGCCCCCAATGGGGGGCAGCTCTGCCAGATACCCATGAGGTGGGTCCGAGCGCCGGATCGAGCAGACGGTACGCTCCGCTGGCACCCGGAAGTTGACGATTCCGGCTAACAACGCCGCCCACGCGTTTGATTCGCGAGTCTTCGAGTGCTCTGCGGTTGGCTAACACCCGACAGGCGGGTATTTGGCAATCAGTCGCTCGATGACGGGCTTCCCAATCCTCGGATGGCTGGCCGAACCGAACTTGAGCGGACTCATCGCGTGACATCCACCTCATGCCTGGACGAACCGACGCGTCGGCGTTGAGGCCGCGGCGGAATTTGGGAGTTAGCCGTCGGACCGCGACGGCGTTGGCGATGGCGGCGGCGACGGCGACGGCGATGGCGATGGCGGCGGATCCCAGAGGCCCGATCCCCAGACTTCGGGCCCACAAAAGAAGGAATGGGCGGTCGGCGGCGGGACCGTGCGCGGGTCGGCCCTCCACTCCTCGATCGTGCCCGCAAGCCACGCGTCGATCTCGCTGAATTCCGTCCAGCGGCGGAATGGCCAACCGTTTTCCAGGCAGAGACGAACGAGCGAGTGCTTGGCGAAGACGATGTCCGCGTAGCCGGCCGCGTAGCGGTCGCTCTCGCCGTCGCCCACGAACACCACAGCGCGACCCGCAGCCTGGTGCGCGAGCACCCGGTTGCGCTTGCACGTCCCGCACACGAAGCACTCCGGGTGGCCGTTGGGAAAGGCGATCCGGGCCCGGCCACCGGGAAACGTCGTCTCCGCAGTCACGATCGGGAGGTCGCCCAGCCCGAGCGACCCAAGCGCCGCGGGAATGAAGAACCCGTAGCCATCGCTGACGACCTCGACCGGGATACCCGCCTCGCGTGCTCGCGCGACGAGCGGCGGGAAGCCCGCGTCGTGTGGCTGCGCTGCGGCGGTGGCGGCCAGTTGCGCGGGATCGATCGAGCCCAGGAGCTCCATCTCCAGCTCCATGAGCCTGCGCGAACCAATGAGGCCGGCGTCGTAACGCGCGGCCATCTCCTCCCATTCGCCGGTCACGAACTCGGCCATGATCGTGTCGCTCACGTCGGTGAGCGCGATCGTGCCGTCGTAGTCGACGAGGATGGCGAGCGGCGGCTGGTCGGGGCGAAGCGGCGGGATCGCGGCGGTCAGGGCGTCACCGCGCTCGCCCGGATTCGTGCGATTCGCCTAGCATCGAGGCGAGCGTACCGGAGTGGGTGGCCGGCGCCCGACCCAGCGATCAGGAGGTGCTCGATGACCGGGGATCGCGGCGAACGAAGTGTCTCGCTCGAGCTGACGGCTGGCGAGCTTGCCCTGGTTCGGGCCGCGGTGGAGCTGCTTCTCGACGCCGAGGACGACACCGAAACGATCGACGAGCTCAAGGACCTGCTCGCAAGGTTGCGGCGCCTGCCCTGACGGGCGACCACTCGAAGGTTGCTCGGCCGACGGCGGCCGTCGGTGCGACAGTCAGAGGCCCGCTCGCGGAGACAGCAGAACGCCCGCCACCTCGGCAGCGGGCGTCCGGACGCGGATGACCTAGACGGTTTCCTGGTCGAGCTCGAGCGCCTCCTCGTCGGACTCTTCGGTCAGCTTGAGCCAGACGAACAGGCCGGCCAGGACGACGAGCGGAATGACCACCAACGCGCCGAGCGTGATCCCGAGCGCGACGGCGACCGTCTTGAGAGCCTTCATGAGCTACCTCCTGTGCGGGCGTGGATACAAATGCGCGAGTCGAATGTCGTCGGTGTTTTGCGGATCAGGACCCGGCAGCTGCCGGCGTCCCGGAAGCTCCCGAGCCCTCGGTGGCCTCGGCCTGCCTGGGCGGAATTCGCAGGCCCGGACCGTTCGCGATCATCGCCTCGATGTCCTCGCGGGTGAACTCGGCCAGGGTGTGCTTGCTGCCCTGCTGGCCGCCCATCAACAGCCGGACCACGAACGCTCCGCCCTGTTCGAAGAAGAACACGTCGCGTGGCTTCTGCTCGTCCATGTAGCGCCCGAGGACCCGGAACGCCATCTCGTAGTAACCGGCCTTTGCCCAGGCAGCCTTCTCGTCAGCCGGCGTCCCAGCGCCGCGGCGGGCAACCGCCTCTTCCATGAACCTCGCGATGTCGTCGTCCAGGAACGTGAGCGTCTCCTTGGCTTGCTGGCCCATCGTCTCGGACCATGCGCCACCGGCCGCCGTCGCCGACACGAGTCCCTGAACGATGAATCCGTCCGGGGCCTCGGCGAGCAGGACCTCCTTCATGCCGCGCTGATCGAGGAAGGCCCCGATTGAACGGAAGACCTCCTCGAAGTCCTGGCGGGGACTGCCCTCGTAGATCCGCATCTGCCCTCCCGATGTGGCGTCCCGATGTGGCGTGACGGTCGCCCTCGCCGCGCCGTCTCGCCCGCCGTCAGGTGCCGGTCGTGCGGTCGATCAGGCCCTGCTCCTTGGCGCGGCGGTCACCGACCCGGAAGATCAGTGACGAGGCGAGTGTAACCAGCGCTCCTGTCAGCAGCAAGGCCACGACGATCTCCCCGGACGTGGGCCGGTCATGGCCGAAGACCTCCGCGAAAACGGAGCCTGGCCCGCCAATCGACGTCTGCCCGCCCGGGAACAGAGCCTGCCGCGCGCCGCCCAGCCACCATGTGAGCGGGTTGAGCAGTCCGAGGACCTGGGCCGCTGCCGGCAGCACGCTCAGCGGGAACACGGCGCCTACGATCAGGAACAGCGCGCCCGCCGCCGCTTCCGGGTACGACCACGCTTCCTGCCGGGTCTGCATGCAGACCGCCGCCATGACGATGCCGAACGCCACGATCGACGCCAGGCCGCCGATCATGACGAGCACGAGCAGCGGCCAGTCCACGGCGCCGATGTCGAAGCGGATGCCGAGCACCACGATGCCCACGATCAGCGTGATCAGCGCACCCATGGCGCCAACGCCGATCCGCGCGACGCCGCGCCCCAGGAGCACGACGATGAAATCGCTCGGGCTGACGTACAGGTACTTGAGCATGCGGTAGCGCTCGCGATCCTCGAGGATCGACTGGGCGAGGCCCGACATCCCGCTGATGACGAAGGCCCACAGGGCGCTGCCGAGCACGACGAACCCGCGGAAATCGCGCCCTGCCGCGCCGCCGATCACCTCGAGCATGAACACGAGGATGAACGTGCTTGCGAGTGGCTTGGCCACCGAGTAGATGAAGAAGAGGACCGGATCGGTCCAGTTGGCCTCCATCAGCCAGCCGAGGCGGGCCGCAGTGAGGAAGCTTCGCCAGAGATGCCCGGTGTCGGTGTCGGGCACCCGGGACGGATCGAAGCGCCCGGCGTTCTCTCGGGGCCTGGCGGTCGCCGCCATCGACGAGGTCGCCGTCATCGGCCGCGCACCGACAGCCGCCCTTCCTGCCGGGCGCGTCGCTCCAGGTAGCGCAGCATCAGCCGCGCGACCCAGATGAACACGACCGTCATCACGACCAGGATCAGCGCCTCGACCGCGGGCGGCGGCGTTCCGGTTGGTCCCAGGCCGGTCGCGAATGCGAGCTGGCGCATGGCATCCAGTCCGACGGCCAGCGGGATGGTGGCGATGGCCAGCGCACCGATCATCCCCAGCCGGCCGACCGGGAAGTTCAGGCCCGAGATGAAGTAGACCGGCTCGACCATGAGCTGGGTGAGGTGCCACGCCTCACGACCCCACATCAGGAAGAGGCTCGAGAGCGCCATGCCCATGCCGTACAGCGCCGAAAGCGTGAGGAAGAACACGAGGAGCAGCAGGAACCACTGCGACACGGCGAACTGGACGCCGTAGAGGACCGTCGCGATCAGGAGAACGGCGGCCGCCCGCGTTGAGCTCATGACGAGGCCACCGATCGCCATCCCGAACAGCACGCTCATGACGTCCATCGGCGCGGCGAAGAACAGCTCCAGGTTGCCCTGGTCCTTGTCCCAGTAAAGCTGCGCGGCCATCATCCAGACCACGTTCAGCCAGAAGGCCGTCATCGCGCCGCCCAACACGACGAAGCCGATGTACTCCGGCGGAGCCTTGAGCGCCCGATAGACGAACACGAACGCCGACGTGCTCAGGAACGGCAGCAGGATCTCGAACGCCAGCCAGGACTTCTCGCGGCTGATCCCCCGGACGCGCGGATAGGCTCGACCGGCGACGCTGCGCAGGTTATTGAGGATGACCTGGCGGCGATCCCAGTTCGCTGCCTCGGCAGGACTCCGTGTCGCCCGATGGACATAGAGCGAGGTCTCGGCCATCAGGCGACCTCCTCCTCGCGGGGCTCGGCACTGTCAGCAGTCGGCTCGGGGGCGGCCTGGCCGTTCTCCGCGGGTTCGTCCTCGAACCCACGCCCGACCAGCTCCACGAACACGTCCTCGAGACTGGGCTCGGACTTTTCCAGGGCGACGATGCGCGCACCGAGGCCGCCCAGCGCGCCGACGACCCCGCTGAGTGCGGTGTCGTCGCGGAGCGCAAGATTCACCGCCACGGTCTGGCGGTCCTCCTGTTCGCCGCCGGTCCCGTTCGTCGCGGCGACCGCGCTCACAACACCGGGCAGGCGGCTCAGGACCGCGGGCCCTCCGTCGAGCCGGTCCAGCTCGAGGCGAAACAACGACTCGCGCTGCACGCG
>DASXSA010000132.1:0-11153 GCA_036506235.1 Candidatus Limnocylindrales bacterium
GGCAACTCGGCTAGGCTCCGATTGCGCTACGTTGCGCGGCGCGCACGGGATTCGCGACAGACGAACAGGCGCGGGGGTCGATCTTCGACCGATTCGGCTGGCGGACGAGCGAGCTCGTGTGGAATCGGGTGCGCGGCATGCGCTGATCAAAGCGCCGCGAGCCACCTTTTCCACGTTGGTTCCGCGGGCCCGGCGGTGAATTCCTGGCCATTGCGAACGAGGGGCAGCTTCAGAAGCCGGGCATCGGCCAGCAGCTTGGCTGCGAGCTCCTCGTCCGTCATCCGCAGATAGGCAAGGCCGGCCGCACGCCAGGCCCGACCTTCGGTGTCCGCGAGGGCCGCTGCGCCGAGCTTCTCGACGAAGCGCCGCAGCTCGCCCGTGGCGATCGGCCGCCGTCGCAGGTCGACGAACGAGATCGCCACGCGCCGCTCCTTGAAGAACCTCAATGCGGCTCGAGTCGCCTGATCGTTCTGGAGACCGAAGATCTGGATCGGCGAATCGGCCATTGGTGGGCCATCCTAGCCGTCGCGCCAGTGAGGCCCGCGCAAAACGCGGGCCGCGACGGCAGCGCTACCATCGCCTCGTGAGGAGGTAGCCGGTGACCATCTGGTTCACGGTCCAGCTCGAAGATCGGCCGGGTGCCCTGGCCCGCGTCGCGAGTGCGCTCGGTGCCGCCAACGTGAACATCACGGGCATCGTCGGCGTCGCCGAAGACACCGACGGCGCCCTCATGCTGACGACCAGCGACGCGGAGGCGACCCGTTCAACGTTCGAGCGACTCGGTCTCGCGTACGAGGAACACGACGCCTCGGGGGGACTCGCGCCCGAACGACTGCCGGAGGTCCAGCGGGGGCTCGCCGACCGAGGCATGCGCGTCGGCGGCTGACAAGGCGTGGCGCGTCCCACTTCTGTCAGGGCAGACACCGTCGCGATCCGGCTCGACCACGTCGACCGGCCGGAGGCGATCGCGTCGATCACGTCGCGGGTCGCAAACGCCGGAGGGACCGTTCGAACGCTATCGACCGTCCGGCGGCTGGACGGCGAGGCGCTGGCGGAGATCGAGCTCGAGGTCGAGGGGCTCGACGAGGACCGCCTCGTGGCTGCGCTCGCGGACCTGCCTGACGTTCGGGCGCATCGCCTCACCCGCTCGCTGGAACGCGTCTTCGGCAAGCGCATCATCGTGATCGGTGGTGGCGCCCAGGTCGCACAGGTCGCCCTCGGTGCGGTGAGCGAGGCGGATCGCCACAACCTGCGCGGCGAGCGGATCAGCGTCGACACGATCGCGCTCGTCGGGGAGGAGAACATTGCTGCCGCGGTCCGGGCGGTCGCCGATCTCCCGCGTGCCCACTGCCTCGTCCTGGCGGGATCGCTGATGGGCGGCGACATCAGCCGGGCGGCCGATGAGCTCCGCGAGAACGGCATCCCGATCATCGCGCTGAACATGGCTGGCTCGCTGCCCGACCATGTCGACCTCGTCGTTTCAGACCCCGTCCAGGCGGGCACCATGGCGGTCATGGCCGTCAGCGACACGGCGAGCTTCGACCTCGCGCGCCAGCGCGGCCGGCGCTACTGAGCCCTGCGCAGCTCCGGACAGACTGATGCGCATCGCGACCTGGAACGTCAACTCGCTCAAGGCCCGCATGGACAAGGTCGAGTGGTGGCTATCGCGAGCCGCACCCGACGTGCTGCTCATGCAGGAAACGAAGCTGACCGACCAGGACGCGCCGGTCATGCCTTTCCAGATGTGGGGCTACGAGCTGCTCCACCACGGCGAGGGCCGCTGGAACGGCGTCGCGATCGCTTCGCGGATCGGCATCGGCGGAGACGTCATCACGAATTTCGGCGACGGGCCGGTCCGCGATTCGGGGCCGGGCTCAGGCGCCGCCTACTCCGAGGAGGATTTCGACCCGTTCGACGAGGCGCGAATGCTCAGCGCAGTCGCCGGCGGCATCCGGTTCGTTTCGCTGTATGCCCCGAACGGGCGCGTGGTCGGATCGCCGTTCTACGACGGCAAGCTGGCGTGGTACGAGCGGCTCGCACGCTGGCTCTCCGAGGCCGTCTCAGCGTCCGAACCGCTCGTCATCGGCGGTGACCTGAACGTCGCCCCCGAGGACATCGACGTCTGGAACGCGCGCGCGGTCCACGGCGGGACCCACGTTTCCGAGCCGGAGCGGGAGGGGTTCCGGCGTCTGCTTTCGTGGGGCCTCACCGACACCTACCGCTCAAGGCGCCCCGAACCCGGCCGCTTCAGCTGGTGGGACTACCGCGCGGGCAACTTCCACAAGAACTTCGGCATGCGGATCGACCACCTCCTGGCAACCAAGCCGGTGGCGAAACGGGTGGTCTGGGCGGAGATCGATCGCGAGGCGCGCAAGGGAACGCCGATTCCCTCGGACCATGCGCCACTGCTGATCGATCTCGACGAGCCCGGTATCCCGATCGATGCCGGCTGGGAGGCTGCGGCAGCCCGGATCGCGGCCCGAGGAGGCACCCGGGTCCGCTGACGTCGCGCGAGGCGACCGAAGTCGGAGCGCCGAGGGCGTTGACTGGCCGGAGTCGCCGGAATTGTCCGGAATATCGCCGGGAGCGATGGTAAGCGCGAACACGGACCAATTTGTTGCCCTGCGCTCCCGCCTACCCCGCTCCGGAATGTTGCCGTGACGTCACCACCCCGTGGTAGACCCGGATCTCGCGGTCAGCTCGTGCTTGGCATCGCCTGTGCCGATATTGCGAACGATTCGGCACTGGCAGCGCCTAGCCGGGCGAGGCCTTTTTGCGGCTCTCCGTCCGGTCCCGGCCAACGTCGGTCCGCTTCTCCCGGGATGTCCGGCGGCCGTCCATCGCGTAGCGGTCGGCGACCATGATGTCGAAGGCGTGGACCGACGCTTCCTGGTTCGAATAGCGCCCGGCCACGAACGAGCGCGAGGCCGTCCCCCGCTGCTGCAGCTCGCAGACGTGGTAGTCCTGTCGATTGGTCAGGTCCCAGAACTCGAGCGCATCGCTGACGTCAAAGCCGGGCTGCGCCAGGCTGTCGGCGGCCACGTGAAGATCACACACCACCCTCGTCCGATCGGGCGCGATCGGCCAGGCCTGGTGAGTCAGGACGTAGTCGGGGTGGATGCTGACGATCAGGTTGGGCCACAGGATGTAGTAGTAGATCCTGCGCCCGTCGACGTCGTCCGCTCCGGCCAGGATGGGCCGCCCGTGGCGTGAGCCGTCCATCGACATCGTTTCGCAGCCCGCGGCGAGGGGCATCCAGCCGCCCTTCCAGGGACCCGTCGGGAAGAAATCCTCACCCTGGTCGTAGGGCGTCCACCTGTTGAGCAGCGGATGGATGCTCGGGCAGTGGTAGCACTCGGAGTAGTTCTCGGCGACGATCTTCCAGTTCGCCGCGACGTCATATTCGCGGCGCGCCGCCCGGCGCAGGCCGGCAAAGTCGCGCCGGTACTCGCGGGCGTGGTGGTCATACCAGTCGCCCATCGCGTCGCGCAGCGTGACCGCGGCGAGGTCAAGGTTCACGAACACGAACCCGTCCCACGTCTCCAGCCGAACGGTCGCCAGCCCGAATTCGCCCAGGCTGAAGTCCTCGATGTCCTCCATGTGCTTGGCCCGGACCAGGTTTCCCTGGAGGTCGTAGATCCAGGCGTGGTACGGACACTGCAGCCGGACGGCCGTGCCGCACTCCCCTTCGACCACGGCCGTCCCGCGGTGGCGACACACGTTGTAGAAAGCGCGCAAGCGTGAGTCCGGACCTCGCACGACGAGCAGGGGCTCGCCCACGAGGTCGAGCGTGAAGTAGCTCCCCGGCTCCGGCGCGTCCTCCTCGCGGCCGACGCAGATCCACTCGCGGAAGAACCATTGCTCGCGCTCGAACGCGAAGATCGCCGGGTCGTGGTAGCTCCGGGCGGGCAACAGGCTGGCGCCGCGGAACGGGCGGCGGACGCTCGCGAGCTCCTCGCGAGTCAGTGGCGATCGAATTGCGCTCGTCACGGCCTGACTCTACAGCGCGCGCCGTACACTCCGGTCCATGTCCACCAGCCCTGCGTTCGTGCCGGACTTCCACGAACGGATCGCCGATGGCCGGTTCGCGCTCGGGTCATGGCTCACCTTTACCGATGCCGCGGCCGCGGAAGTCATGGCAGGCACCGGCTTCGACTTCTTCATCGTCGACGGCGAGCACGCGCCGTTCGGCAGCGCGGAGCTGCTCTCGGTGCTGATCGCGGCGCGCGCATCCGGGATCCCGCTGCTCGCGCGGGTCGGCGCCAACGAGCCGATCCGCATCATGAACGCGCTCGACCTCGGCGCTTCGGGCGTCGTGATCCCGCAGATCCGCACGGCGGATGACGTGAAGCGCGCGGTGGACTGGTGCCGCTACCCGCCCGACGGGCTGCGCGGGATCGCGCCACGCCGGGCGTCGGAGTACGGCCGCCACACCGGCGAGTACGTCGCCGGGGCAAACAAGCTGGTGACCTGCTGCATCCAGGTCGAAACGACCGACGCGCTGCGAGATCTCGAGCAGCTGCTCGCCGTGCCCGGTGTCGACTGTGTCCTGATCGGGCCGAACGACCTGGCCGCCTCGCTCGGTCATCGCGGCGACCTGGCGCACCCGGAAGTCGAGGCGGCGATCATGCGCACCCTCGAGGTCGGCCGGCAGGCGGGCGTGCCCATCGGCGTCTGGACCGGCTCCCCGGATCAGGCTCGGACAAGGCGTGAGCAGGGCTTCGCGTTCGGCACGCTGGGTACGGACTACGGGTTCATGGCCGCGGCAGCCGAGGCTGCCGTGGCCGGGGTGCGCGGCACGGATTGACCGAGGGCTGGCCGCCCATCCCGGCGGCCATCGAAACGGCGCGCCTGGTCCTGCGGCCCGTCCGTCGTGAGGAGGCGGAGGCGCTGCTGGCAGGCGATAAACCGACCGGCCTGCTGTTCGGCGCGCGCTTCCCGTCCGAGGGCACCCTCGAGTCGATGGATCTATTCGTCGGGTCGCGACGTGCCGAGCTGCCCGGCTTCACGCCTTTCCACATGCTCCGCCGGGCCGACGGGGTCGCGATTGGCAGCATCGGCTTCACGCCTGTCGCGGAGACACGCTCGGTGACCGCCGGCTACGGCATCAGTCCGGCCTTCGAAGGCCAGGGCTACACGACCGAGGCGCTCCGCGGACTCGTGGCATGGCTCTTCCAGGCGGGGGCGACCCTCGTCCGTGCCGACACCTACGTCGACCACGTCGCCAGCCGCCGGGTGATGGAGAAGGCCGGCATGGAGCTCATCGAGGAGGTCGACGGGGTGGAAGGCGAGCGCCCGGTTCGTTACGTCGTCTATGCGATCGCGAAGTCACTGGCCGAACCCGGGACGTAGCGCTGGCTAGAGGAGCAGCTCGAACTCGATCTCATCCCGGATCGGAATGCCGTTCTCGCCGATCAGCCCGATCTCAGGCTTCAGCGTGCGGCGCGCTTCCGCGACTGCATCGCGATGGAGGGCGCTCAGCGCAAACCCGCGGCGCTGGTAGAAACCGAGGGCGTGGAGGTTGTCGTTTGTGGTGATGAGCCACAGCCGCCGACAGCCAGCGGCGCGTGCCGTGTCGGCGATCGCGGCGAGCACGGCCGAGGCACCGCCGTGGCCCGGCCTCGGGCTGTCGAGCATGACCACCTCGCACGAGTCCCCCTCGACCCGGTAGTGCCCGTAGCTGATCCATCCTTCGCTGCCTTCCGCCACGAATCCAGGGAGGTCGAGGATCTCCCAGACCCGACCGCGGGAAATCATGCGCGTGGAACCCCAGCGTTCGAGCATGAGCGCGCGCAGCGCATCGTCATCGGAGGCGGTCAGGGGCCGAATGGCGGGCCGTTCTCGATCACCGGCCGCCTCGAGCTTCCCGGCCTTCCCGCTCAATCCAGCGTCACGCGCTGGTGCCAGTGGGGAATGACGGTGTCGAACCCGAGGGCGCGAACCTTCGGCTCGAGCGCCGACTGGGCCTCCGGGTCGCCATGGACGATGAACACGGTCCGTGGCCAGCCTGGATCGCCGCGCTGCTTGCCATTCGTGAAGGCCCGCAGCCAGTCGAGCAGCTCGGACTCGTCAGCGTGCGCCGAGAAGCCGCTGATCGATCGGATCTTGCAGCGAACGTCGCGCACCTGTCCGTCGATCTTCACCTGCGTCGCGCCCGCCTGCAGGTGGGCTCCCAGCGTGCCCTCGCCCTGGTAGCCGACGAACAGCAGCGTCGCGTCGGGATCGTCGATGAGCTCCCGGAGATGGCCGACCACCCGTCCCCCGGTGAGCATTCCGTTCGACGCCACGATCATGTACGGCCGGGGCGCCTGCGCGATCGCCTCCGACTCCTTCACGTCCCGGGTGATGACCTGCCGCGGGTAGTCGAGCGGCGTCTCACCTTGCTGGAGCAAGGCCCGTGTCTCCGGGTCGAAGTACTCGGCGTGATGCCGGTAGACGTCGGTGGCTTTCGACGCCATGGGCGAGTCGAGATAGAGCGGCAGCTCGGGAATCGCGCCCTGATCGAGCAGGCGGTCGAGCTGCCAGACCACCTCCTGTGTCCGCCCGATGGCGAATGAGGGCACGAGCAGCACCCCGTTGCCGTCGCCCACGAACTTCACCGTCTCGGCCAGGAGGCGAACAGCCTCATCCTGCGGCTCGTGCTCGCGGCCGCCGTAGGTCGATTCGACCAGCACGTAGTCCGCGTCGGTCAGGTACGTCGGATCGCGGATGATCGGCGTGTCACATCGGCCCACGTCGCCGGAGAAGACGATCACCCGCTCCGGGCCGGCTTCGGCGTCAGCGGCTCGGACGCGGATGATCGCCGAGCCCAGGATGTGCCCCGCGTCCATGAACGTCGCGTGGATGCCCGGGGCGATCTCGAGTTCCTGGCCGTAATCGATCCCGCGGAATTGGGCGAGCGCGGCCTCCGCGTCGTGAGCGTCGTAGAGCGGCTCGTCCAGTTCAACGTCGAGGTGTGGCGGCTGCGCGTTGAGCGCCGCCTCCGGATCGGGCAACCCAATCACGTTGTCGTGGTTGCCCAGCCCGCCGTTGCCCTGCGGTACTGCCAGGTACGGCTCGATCGCGCTGGTCGCCTGCGAGCCTCCGTGCCCGGAGTCATCGGCGACATCGCCCGAGCCGGCCAGCTCCATGGCGGCCTCGAGCGCGAGCTGCTCGCGATGCGCCTCCTCGGCGGCACGTTCCGGATGCCGTCGCTCGAGGCGCGCCGCGCGCTTGGCGAACTCCCGCTGCAGCTTGCCCGAGTCGAGCAGCACGAGGGTCGCCAGCTCGACGGTCCCCTTCGTCGCCCAGATCGGACCCTTGAACCCTTCCTTCACGACGTGCGGAATCAACCCGCAGTGATCGAGGTGCGCGTGTGTCAGCAGGATCGCGTCGATCTCCGCCGGGTCGTAGGCGAGCGGGATGCGGTTCCGGATCGCCTCGTTCGGACTGCCCTGGAACATGCCGCAGTCGATGAGGATCCGCGCGCGATCGGTGGTGAGCAGGAACTGTGAGCCGGTGACGGTCGTGGCTGCGCCCAGGAACTGGATCTCCACGCGCGGCGGCGGTCAGCCGACCGGGATCACGATCAGGGCGTCGACGGCGACCGCCAGGAAGAGCAGGCTGAGGTAGCTGATCGAGTACTTGTACAGGCGGATCGCCTGCGCTGTCGAACCCTCCGGCGAGGTTCCCTGGCGCCAGAGCACGTAGGCCTGCCACAGGAACACGGCCCCCAGCACGACTGCGGCGGCCAGGTAGATGGCCCCCAAGCGCGCCACGGCGAACAGGACCAGCGAGATGGCGACCAGGAGAACGGTGTAGAGGCCGATCTGGCGGGTCGTCTCCGGAATGCCACGCACGACCGGCAGCATCGGGACCCCCGCGGCGGCGTAGTCGCGGCGGATGCGGAGCGAGAGCGCCCAGAAGTGCGGCGGCGTCCAGTAGAAGACGAGGGCGAACAGGACGAGGGCCGGCACGCCGATGTCGCCGGTGACCGCCGCCCAGCCGATGACCGGTGGGAGCGCGCCCGCCGCGCCGCCGATGACGATGTTCTGGGGCGTGTTCCGTTTCAGCAGGGCGGTGTAGACCACGACGTAGAAGGCGATCGCCAGGAGTGCCAGGAACGCCGCCAGCAGGTTCACGAACGCGACGAGCACCACGAATGAGACGGCCCCAAGAGCGAGGCCGAACAGCATGGCGTTGTCGGGCTCGACCTCGTGGGCCGGCAGTGGTCGTCGGCGCGTGCGCGCCATCAGCTCATCGATGTCGCGGTCGAGGTAGCAGTTGATCGCGTTCGCGCTGCCCGCGGCGAGCGATCCGCCCAGGAGCGTCCACCAGACGAGGTCCAGCCGCGGGATGCCGCGCTGTGCGAGAACCATCGCCGGCACGGTCGTCACCAGCAGCAGCTCGATGATGCGCGGCTTCGTCAGCGCGACGTAGGCGCGGATCGTGTCTCCCGCGGTGGCCGGTTTTCGGTCCGCTGCCTCGCTCACCCGGCGGGCGCGCGAGTCCCCGCCCGGCCCGGCATTGCCGTAAACCGCGATCACCGTCGTGCGCGCCGTGTAGTAGCTCACGACGACCAGGCCGGCGAGCGCACCCCAGATGAACGCGCCCAGTGCCAGGTGCAGCGTCTGCGTCCACGGGGCGAGGCGGGTGAGCACCTGCGCGCCACCGACCGCGGCCTGGATCGGGAAGAGCACGCCCGCGAGGACCGCCAGGCGAACGATCGGCGGGTGATCGCGCTGGCTCCGCCAGGCGACGACCGCGATGGCGACGACGATGAGGCCGACGATGACGGCCACCCAGCGGTGCAGGACGTGGGCGGTCACCGAGTCGCCGGCGAGTCGCGGTGCGACCGAGCCGTTCATGAGCGGCCAGTCGGGGAACACCAGCGCTGCATTCAGGGCCGTGACGTGCGAGCCGAAGAGGAGCAGCGCGAAGGTGGTTGCCGCGGCGAACGCGGCAAGCAGGGTGAAGCGCTGACTGGACCCGCGACCGCCGATGCGCGCCGGAAACCACGATCGCGCCAGGACGAAGACCAGGAGGGCCACGAGCGCCATCGCCGTGGCGAGGTGCGCCGTGACCGACTCGCCCGTGTTGCCGAGCCGAACGGTCTCGCGTCCCAGCCAGGCCTGGAAGCCGACCAGGGCGACCGCGGCGAGGCTCGGCCAGAGGATCGAAGGCCGATCGCGATGGTCCAGCAGCGCGAGGCCGGCCATTGCGAGCACGAGCAGCCCGACGATCACGGCCGTGGTCCTGTGAAGCCACTCGAACCACACGTTTGGACCGGCGTCCAAACCCGGCAGGAACTGCCCGGGGAAGCAGCCAGGCCATGTCGGACAGGCGACGCCAGAGTCGGTCGAGCGGACGATGACGCCGATGACGACGAGCAGGAACGTCGTCGCGACGGTCGCCGCGGCCACCTTCTGGAATCGGGTCACTCGGCCTCCTGCCCGCGGCGGATCGAGCCCGCGCGGCGGATCGGGGATGTCACGCACGGGGAGCGGCGCCAATTCTAGCGCGCACCCTGTTCCGGACCTCCGGAACGGCGCGCACGATCCGCGCAAGGAGCAGTCGATCCACGCAAGGCGCAGTCGATCGTCCCCGACTACCCTCTAGGCGTGCCTCCGTCATCCCCCCTCGCCGGAAGACCGCGTGCGGGCGCGCTCCTCGCGCTCTGCGCGCTCGTGGTCGGGTGCACGGGCTCGACCGTCTCGCCCACACCCTCGGCGGCGCCAAGCGGTTCTGGAGGAACCGCGGCCTGCCCCGTCGCTCCCGCGGTCGAGGGCACGCCCGAGGGCTGGAACACCTCCGCGCAAAAGCCAACCCGCTTCCCGAGTGTCATCACCGCACCCAGCTACTGCGGCACCAACCGATTCCTCTTTTCCTTCCTGAGTCCTGACAACAAGCCGATTGGTTCTCCCGAGCTGAAGGCGAAAGTGGCGTTCTACGACCTCGGCCGCGACCCGTCCAAGCCGGTGATGACCGTGGATGGGACCTTCATCTGGGCGATCGAGGGGACCCGGGGCGTCTACACGGCGCAGGTGAGCTTCCCGGAGTCGGGCGTGTGGGGCGCCGAGTTCACGACGAGCCAGGCCGGCGCCCCGACCGAGACGACTCGCTTCCTGTTCGAGGTCCAGCCCAAGGATCCGACCGTACGCGTTGGCGATCCCGCCCCCCCGATCAAGACCCCCACGGGCGCCGATGTCGGCGGAGACCTCGCGAAGATCTCGACCGACACGCACCCCGACCCGCGGTTCTACGAGCTGTCGGTCGACCAGGCGCTCGCCCAGCACAAGCCATTCGTGCTCGTCTTCGCGACGCCTGCCTTCTGCACGTCAGCGCAGTGCGGACCGACGCTGGACACGCTGAAGACCTTCGCCAAGGATCAGCCTGGCGTGGCCTTCATCCACGTCGAGCCCTACAAGCTCCAGTTCACGGGCGGAAAGCTCCAGCCGGTTCTCGATGCCAACGGCCAGCTCCAGCCCACCGATCAGACCAATACCTGGGGTCTCACGAGCGAGCCGTGGACCTTCGTCGTCAGCAAGACCGGCATCGTCACCGGCTCGTTCGCCCTGATCGCGAGCAAGGACGAGCTGCAGCAGGCCATCGCCAAGGCGACGTAGGGGCGATCCGCCGGGTGGCGGGGCAGGCCCGGCGGCTCCTCTAGCCCGGCGAAGCGACCGGGGCGTCTTCCAGGTGGTAGACGACCATGTTCGGGCCGTCGACCGTGAAGAAGACCAGGACAGGGAGGCCGGTCAGCTGGTGCTCGGCCAGGTGCCCGGGCGGGAACTGGGTCGGATTGTCGAGGTTCCCCAGCGAGAACCGCAGGATCGTGCCTGTCGATGTCCGCAATGAGAACGCGTGCACGCCGTTCAACCCGGACGACTCGATCCCGATGATGACGCCGGCCACCGGGGATGCCGGTGCATTGCCGGACGGCCTCGGCGGCCCGGTCGGCGATGGGGATGCGGCACCGGCGCAGCCGACGAGCACGACCAGGAGGAGTGCCGCAGAAGCCGCGCGGGGCGTGTCAATCCCACGTCGGGAGCGCGGATTCGGCATCAGGCCGATGCGGTGCCCGAGCTGCCGGGAATTTGCAGCGGCACGTCGCGAGCACAGGCGGGGCACGAATCCGCTCCCGGCTCGAAGCTTGGGATCTCGAGCGTCCAGAG
>DASXSA010000133.1:0-19309 GCA_036506235.1 Candidatus Limnocylindrales bacterium
CCAACGCAAGGGCGCCGGGCAGCAGGAAGTCGACCGGATGACCGGTGGAGCCCGGCAGGAGCGAGGTCGAACCGAAGAACAGCAGCACCGCGGCGGGCACCACGATCGTGACGAGCAGGTTCTCGCCACGGCGTGTCGTCAGCAGCAGCTCCATGCCCGCCTGACGGGCGGTCATCGCCGGAACCGACGCGGGACTGCCCATCAGGCAGGCTCCTCTTCGGATCCAACCAGTTCCAGGTAGCGCTCTTCGAGTGTTCCGCTGCCGGTCCTGGCCTCCGCGACAAGAATCCCGCGCTGTGCCGACCAGCGGGCCAGCCGCTCCACGAGCTCCGGGCTCGGGGCGACGCCCTCGAGTGCATAACGACCGACGCCCTCCGAGGCGAGGATCCCCGGGACACCGTCGAGCAAGGCGGCCTCCAGGGCGCCATGTTCGGGGCCTGAAAGCGCGCGGGTCATGCGGAACCTCAGGCGAGCCTGCCCGCCGGCGGCCAGCTGCGATGGTGTCCCTTCGATCAGCGCCCGCCCGTGGCCGATCAGGATCACCCGGTCGGCCATGTGCTCCACGTCCGCCAGGTCGTGCGTGGTGAGGAGGATCGCCGCGCCACGATCGCGAAGCCCGCCGATCAACTGGCGAGTGGTCGCTCGCGCGGCTGGGTCCAGGCCTGCCGTGGGCTCGTCGAGGAGCAGCACCTCGGGATCGCCAACGAGGGCGATGGCCAGCGCCAGCCGTTGTTTCTCGCCGCCCGACAACTGCCGGTAGCGCGTGTTGGCCACCAACTCCAGTCCGACCAGCTCGATCAGGCTCCCGACGTCGCCCGGCGGTCCATGGAAACCGGCGAACAGCCGGAGCATCTCGCGCGGCGTTGCCTGCGGATAGACGCCGCCTCCGCCCTGGAGCATCAGCCCGACGCGCGCCTTCAATGCCGGAGGCCCGGCCGCCGGGTCCTCGCCCAGGACTCGCACCGAGCCGGCATCCGGGCGCCGGTAGCCCTCGATGGTCTCGACGGTCGTCGTCTTGCCGGCGCCATTGGGCCCGAGCAATGCGAGCACCTCGCCCGGATGAACGACGAAGGTCAGCCCTTCGACGACGGCCCGACCGTCATAGCGTTTGGTCAGCCGGTCGACGACGACCGCTGCCTCGGTCATCGCAGGATGGCGGCAAGCTGGCGCTCGAGATCCTCCGCCGTGAGCTCGCCGATCTGCCTGGAAACGATCACCCCGCTGCGGTTGATGAAGTACGTCTGCGGTGGGGCGACCGCCTGGTAGGTCTTCATCGCCGAGCCGTCCGCGTCGGTGAGCGTCGGCCAGGTTGCGGCGTAGGTGGCCATGAAGTCGCGGGCGGGAGCGGGGCTGTCCTTCCACAGCACGCCCACGATGTCCAGCCCGTCCGCGTCGTGATGCGCCCGGTATTGGCTGAGCAGGAGTGGGAACTCGTCCTTGCAGGGCACGCACCAGGACGCCCAGAAATTCACGACGACCGGGTGACCGCGCAACATCGCGAGGCTGAACGTCCCGCCGTCGATCGTTGCGCCCTGGAGCTGGGGAGCGGGTTGCCCGACCTGTGCGGTCGAGGTACAGCCCGCGACCAGAAGGCCGGCGACGACGATCAGTCTGACCGCGCGCGAAAGCCGGGTGGAGGCGGGGAAGGGAAGCGAGCGAGCCGTCGAAGCGCCTACTTGGCCGTCAGGGTCCCCGTCATCGTCGGGTGGACGGTGCAGGAGAACGGATAGCTTCCGGCCGGCAGCGCGGGCACGTTGTAGAGGGTCGAGGCGACGCCCTTGACCAGGTCGCCTTTGAAGACTTCCTGGCCACTACCGTTCTTGATCTCGACGTTGTGATCAGTGCCCTGGTCCTTGTTGGTGAACGAGACCGTGAAGGGCTTCCCGGCGGGGCCCGAAACGTCCGCCGTGGTGAACTGGATGCCTTCGGCGACGATCGTGACGTCGCCCTTCGGTGCGGGTGCGGCGGATGGAGGCGGACTGGCACCGCCGCCCGACCTCCCACCGGACGCCGCGGGCGATGATCCCGCGGCCGCAGTCGTCGAGGTCCTGGGCGGGAAGACCCCGGCCTGGACAAGGATGCCGCCGGCGATCAGCACCGCGAACAGCGCGAGCGTCACGATCGGGAAAGCCGGCGCCGGAGGAGGCGCGAGATGGCCGGTCTCGTCGGCCTGCTCGACGAGACGGTATTCACGGCGCGCGTCGCGCAGCCAGCCGACCAGCGAGATGACCAGCGTCACGACCCCGACCAGGAGGAGCGCCGGCCCGAACACCAGCCCGAAGAAGATGATCGCCAGTGCGATCGACGCGAGGATCGGCTGGAACGACGGCACGGGCGCGTGCACGCCGGGTGGCGGCTCTGTCGTTGCGGGTTCGATCTCGGCGCGCTCCGTGCCGAGCAGGTGGTCGTGCTCGGCCATCGCTTCGCGTCCCCAGTAGAGCAGCGCGAGCACCATGCCGATCAGCGCCAGGGGGATGGCGATGCCGCCCGCGACCAGCGCGAACAGGACCAGGAACGTCGCGATCGCCCCGAAGATCGGCGCAAAGGACGGCACGGGTGCGTGAACGCCGGGTGGCGGGATCGGCGTGATCCGCTGGCGGCCCCGACGTGTCGGGCCGGCCCTGGCGTACGACACGCCCAGGTAGAGGAGGTAGAGCACCACGAGGCCCAGGATCGCCAGCGGGAGCAGGGCGATCAGCGACCCCCAGTCCGGCGTGATGATCTGGGCGAGGAACTTGAGGATCTGGTCCCAGACCGCGTCCATCAGCGGAAGTTGGGCGCGGCTTCAGCCAACAGGTCAGTCACGCGGCGAGCCGGCGATCAGCACGTAGGCCATCAGGCCCATCGCGATGCCCAGCGCCCCGAGCATCGTCACGCCGGCGTAGTCGAGCTGCCACTTCCCGAAGTAGGGGATCGCCCAGTAGACGACGCCGATGACGACGAACGTCGCGCCGACGAAGAAGGCGTTGCGGGGGTGCCGCAGCGGATGCATCAGCGGTGGCCCGTCACAGGATGTAGAGCGTCGAGAACAGCGCGATCCAGACGACGTCAACGAAGTGCCAGTAGATGGACGTCGCCTCGACCGCGTCGTGATGGCGGGCCGAGAACTGGCCGGCCATCGCTCGGTAGAGGATCACGCTGAGCATGATCGTGCCGCCCAGGACATGGGCGCCGTGGAAGCCCGTCAGCGTGAAGAACGTGGTCCCGAACGTGCCGTCGGTCAGTCCGAAACCGAGCTGCGAGTAGTCGTACGCCTGGCCGACGAGGAAGAGGATGCCGAGGATGAGCGTCACCGCGATGCCGCGCACGAGGCCGCGCCGATCGTTCTTGCGGATCGCCCAGATGGCCAGCTGGCAGGTGAAAGAGCTGGTCACGAGGACCACGGTCAGCAGCGCCGCCAGGTACGGATCGGCGTGCAGGTTGAACTTCTCGGCCATCTCCTCGCCGACCTGCTCCGGACCGGGCGGCCACGGGTTGGTCGAGGCGCGCACCGTGAAGTACGCCCCGAACAGCCCGGCGAAGAACATCACCTCGCTGGTGATGAACAGCAGCATGCCCAGGATCGGGTTGCTGATGCCTCCGCGCGTGTCGTGGGCGAGCCCGGCCACGGGGCTGTGCTCGGTGGTGAGAGCGTGTCCGGAAGCGGTCACGAATGCGTCTCCGCGTACTTGGCCGGCAGTGCGGAGTGCGCCGCTCCGGCGTGGCGGAGGTCGAACAGCGGACGCTCCGAGCGGATCTCGGGCAGGTGGTCGAAGTTGTAGGGCGGCGGGGGCGAGGTCGTGGCCCACTCGAGCGTGTTCGCCTCCCACGGATCGTCACCCGCGATCTCTCCGTTGCGCAGCGACAGCATCACGTTCCACAGGAACGGCAGCATGCTGGCGGCGATCGTGAAGCCGCCGATCGACGCCAGGAGATTGAGCTCGCTCCAACCGGCGTTCGCGCTGTAGTCGGCGACTCGCCGCGGCATGCCCGCCAGCCCAAGCATGTGCATCGGGAAGAACGTGAGGTTGAAGCCGATGAACATCAGGACGAAGTGGACCTTGCCGAGCGCCTCGTTGAGCAGCCGGCCGGTCATCTTCGGGAACCAGTAGTAGAGGCCGGCGAACATCCCGAACACCGAGCCGCCGAACAGCACGTAATGGAGGTGCGCCACGACCCAGTAGGTGTCGTGCAGCGCGAAGTCGACGGGCACTGCCGCGCTGAACGCGCCGTTGATCCCGCCGATGAGGAACATCGTCAGGAAGCCGAGGGCGAAGAGCATCGGCGTGGCGAAGATCAGCTGGCCGCGGAACAGCGTCGCGATCCAGTTGAACATCTTGACCCCGGTCGGAACGGCGATCAGGAACGTCATCAGCGAGAAGAAGGGCAGGAACACCGCGCCCGTGGTGAACATGTGGTGCGCCCAGACCGAGAAGCCGAGGGCACCGATGCCGGCCGTCGCGAAGACGAACGCCTTGTAGCCGAACAGCGGCTTCCGCGAGAAGACCGGCAGGATCTCGCTGACCATGCCCATCGCCGGCAGGACCATGACGTAGACCGCCGGGTGGGAGTAGAACCAGAAGACGTTCTGCCACAGGATCGCGTTGCCGCCGGTGGCCGGGTCGAAGAAGTGGCCGCCGTAATTGCGGTCGATGAACAGCATGATCAGTGCGCTCGTGAAGACCGGCGTGGCCATCAGGACCAGCACGCTCGTGACGAGCACCGTCCAGACCAGGATCGGCAGCCGGAACATCGTCAGGCCCGGCGCGCGCATCTTGAAGATGGTGGTCAGGAAGTTGACCGCCCCGAGGATCGAGCTGGTCCCGATGAGCACCAGCCCGACGTCCCACAGGTCCGTTCCGGTGCCGGAGTACGCGCGCTGCGCCAGCGGGCTGTAGCCTGTCCAGCCCTCGGCCGCGGCTCCACCGGTCGCGAATCCGGTGAACATCAGGATGCCGCCCAGCGGCAGCATCCAGAACGACAGGGCGTTGATCCGCGGGAATGCCATGTCCGGCGCGCCGATCTGGAGTGGCACCACGTAGTTCGCGAAGCCGGCCAGGATCGGGATGATGAACAGGAAGATCATCACCGTGCCGTGCATCGTGAACAGCTGGTTGTAGACGTCAGGTGCGAAGAACTGGACCTTGGGCTGCGCCAGCTCGGCACGGACGCCCAGCGCGAGCAGCCCCGCGATGAAGAAGAACAGCAGCGAGTTGACCACGTACAGGATCCCGATCTTCTTGTGATCGGTGGTCGTGATCCACTCGTACAGCCCGCTGCGGTAGGCGGGGACGGCGGGGTGCAGCGCTGTCGTCGCCATCTCGCTCCTTACTTGACGGTCAGCGTACCGATCATGGTCGTCGGGTGGACCTTGCACACGAACGCGTAGGTCCCGGCCGGTAGCGGCGTCACCTGATAGAGCCGCGTATCCGGGCCAGTAATGACTTCCCCGTCAAACACCACCTGCCCGGTCGGCGAATCCTTGTGGATGTCGACGTTGTGCTGGGTGCCCTGGTCGTCATTAGTGAACTTGATGTCGAATGGCTGGTTGGCTGGTGCGTCAAGGCTCGTCTTGTCGAAGGCGACGTTTTTGGCGGTCAGCTCGAGCGAGACCGCCGCCGAGGGCGCGCTGGCGCTGGCGCCCGGCGAGCCGCTGGGTGCCTTGCCGCTGGGCGGTGGCGAAGGGACCGCCTTCGCCTGGGTGATCTGTTGCTGGAGCCAGGTGTCGAACTCTGCCGGCGTCTTGGCCTGGACCTCGAACGACATCCCCTGGTGGCCGACTCCGCACAGCTCGGCGCACTGGCCCCGGAACGTCTGACCAGCGTCCGTGGCGTCGACGGTGAAGTCGAACGTGTTCTCGTGGCCCGGTACGACGTCCCTCTTGAACAGGAATTGGGGCACGTAGAAGGCGTGGATCACGTCCGGGCTGTGCAGGGACAGCCGGACCGTCTGCCCGGCGGGCACGACCATCGTGCCGGGCAGCTCGACGGCCTTTCCGTCGGGTCCGTTCACCAGGGATTTCCCGTCCGGGCCGAGGTATTCGAAGCTCCAGCTGAACCGCCGCGCGATGGCGAGCACGTGAACCTGCGGGTTTTGCGAGGTCGCCTCGACGGTGTTCAGGGTCTGCCACGAGACGACGAACAGGTACGCGACGATGACCGTCGGAATGACGGTCCAGATGATCTCGACCAGGTTGTTGCCGTGGATCTGCGGCGGCAGCTCCGTGTCGGTCGGGCGCCGGCGGTAGCGGATGACCGCGTAGATGATGAATCCCTCGACCACGAAGAAGATGGCGGCCGCGATCAGGAAGACGATGTCGTACAGGTTGCCGATGTCGTGACCCTGAGTGGTGACCGGCGCGGGCGGATAGAGCCCGGGGATCATCGAGGCGCACCCGCTCGCCATCAGCGCGACGACCGCCAGCGGCAGGACACTCGCGAGGCGCGTCGGCGTCGTGCGAAACATCGTCAAGGGTGTCCTCGGAGGCTGGTCGGTGGTCGGTCAGCGATCGCGGTCGGCCCCGGGACGAGGACGCAGGCCGCGGAGGTTTCGACAAGGCGGCCCGACGCACAGCCGGACCATGGCCATCATACCCGCAGACTTTCGTGACGTGGTGTGTGGCGGCGGTCCGCGGGGGCCAGGCCCCGATCGGGGGCAGAATGACGGCGATGTCCAGGCGAGCAGTCCCGGAGCGGTACCCTGTAGCGCGGCTCAGGCGGCTTCTGGTGTCCTCGGCCGCCGCTCTTGGCGCGTGGCTGATCCTTGCGCCGCGTGTCCTGGGCCACACCGGAGTGGCCCCCGAGCCTCGCCTCCCCGACGTCCTCCTGGCATGGTCGTTCGATCCAACCATCCAGCTGCCGCTCCTGGCGGCGGCGGTGGGCTGGCTGTGGGCCGTTCGCCGTGTCAACGCACGCCACCCGGGCAATCCCGTACCGCCAGTGAGAACCGTCGCGTTCCTCGCGGGACTGGCGATCATCGAGCTGGCGCTCCAGTCGCCGATCGAGCGGTACGACGGCACCCTGTTCTCGGTGCACATGGTCCAGCACGTCATGCTGACCCTGCTGGCGCCGCCTCTGATCGCCCTCTCGGCGCCGGTCACGCTGCTGCTGCGCGTCTCGCGGCCCGACGTCCGCCGTCGGTTCATCCTGCCGGTGCTTCACTCGCGGGTGTTCCGTGTGATCTCCCATCCCGTCGTGGCCTGGATCCTGTTCGCCGGCGTGATGTGGGGCACCCACTTCTCGCCGATCTTCGAGGAGTCGCTCGAGAGCGACGTCGTCCACCGGCTCGAGCACCTCGCGTATCTCAGCGTCGGCATGCTCTTCTGGTGGCCGGCGGTCGGCCTGGACCCGAGCCCATGGCGCATTCCCCACCCGCTGCGCGTCCTGTACGTGTTCCTGCAGATGCCGCAGAACACCTTCCTGGCGCTGGCCATCTTCAGTGCGTCGGCGCCCCTGTACTCCCACTACGTCACGATCCAGCGCGCCTGGGGGCCCACGCCGCTGGCCGACCAGCAGGTCGCCGGCGGGCTGATGTGGGTCATTGGCGACCTGACGTTCCTGGTCGCCATCCTGGGCGTCGTGCTGGCCTGGATGCGGGCGGATGAGCGGCTGGGGGCGCGGCAGGATGTCAGGCTTGAAGCCGAGCGAGCCCAGATCCGGGCCCGGGAGGTGCGGTTGGCCGAGAGGCTGCCGCGGGAGCGCAGCTCCGACTCCTGATCAGGGGATCGGGCTGGCGAGCAACTCCCGGTAGCGGGCCGGATCGACGTTCCCGCCGCTTGCGATCGCGACCACCGGACCCGTCAGACCGTCGAGTCCGGCCTCACGCGCTCTGAAGCGCAAGGCCGCCACTGAAAGCGCCCCCGAAGGTTCGAGGACGAGGCGCGACTCCTCGGCAGCAAGCCGGACCGCCGCGGCGATCTCGGCTTCGGAGACCGTCACGATCGCGTCGAGCAGGGCCGACAGGTGAGCGAACGTGCGGGCTCCCAGCGCCTGGGTCCGGGTCCCGTCTGCGATCGTGCGGCCGACCTGCTCGGCGGGCCACTCGACGATCCGCCCCGCGGCCAGCGAATCGCGCGCATCGGCCGCGAGCTCGGGTTCAACGCCCACGATCCGGGCCCCGGGAACCAGGGCCCGGATGGCCACCGAGACGCCACTGGCGAGGCCGCCACCGCCGACCGGGATGAGCACCGCCGCGACGTCAGGCAGGTCTTCGGCGATCTCGAGGCCACAGGTGCCCTGCCCGGCGATGATCCGGTCGTCGTCGAATGGCGGGATGACGGCGAGGCCCCGTTCCGAGGCGAGGCTCTCCGCCACCCGCTGGCGCTCCCCGCTTGACGGCCCGACCGTCACGATCTCGGCCCCGTCGCGGGCGACCCGTTCGCGCTTGATCGATGGCGCGTCCGAGGGCATGACGATGACGGCTGGGACGCCGAGGAGGCGCGCGGCACGCGCGACGCCCTGCGCGTGGTTGCCCGAGGAGTAGGTGATGACGCCGCGCGCCTGCTGCTCAGGCCGGAGGCCCGCGACCGCGTTGTAGGCCCCGCGCAGCTTGAAGGCGCCGATCGGCTGCAGGCTCTCGGCTTTCAGGAACTGCCGTGCCTGGGGCGGGCCGAACGGGACGAGCGGCGTCCGGACCGTAATGCCGGCGAGGGTCACCGCAGCGACGCGGACGGCGTCGATGCCAACGAGGACTTCGGCCCGGCCGTGCTCGCTCCCGGCCGGGATCGCAGTCTCCGTCATCCTCGACCCGGACCGATCAGCCGCGCACAGTCGATGCAGTGCTCGGCCCAGGGCAGCGCTTCGAGCCGCTCGTCGGCGATCGGACGCCCGCAGCGAAGGCAGGTACCGAAGCGACCCTGTTCGAGCCGGGCCAGCGCCGATTCCACGAGCGACAGCTGATGTCGCGCCCGATCCCGAAGAGCCAGGTCCCGCTGCTGCTCGAAGACGTGGGTGGCCGCGGCGGCCTGCGAACCGTAGGTCATCTGCCCCGGCGCCTCGATGTCCGCGGCGAGCTCCTCGCGTAGGCGCGCCCGTTCTGCCTCGAGCGTCTTCCCGGCTCGCTTGCGAGCTACCTCGTCCACCCCACGATGCTACGCCCGAAGCCCCGGCCTGACCGCTCGCACCGATCGCAGCTAATCGGCAGCTAAGAGGCCGCTGGGAGAATCGGCGGTGAGTCGATGGGCGCTTCCTGGCGCCCGGACTTGCCTGGGGCACGAGGAGGGATGGTTGTGCGCCGCCTGCGACTGCTTCTCACGGTCCTTGGAATCGTCCTGACGATTGGATCGATCATGCTCGCCGGTAGCGCGGCCATGACGGCCCGACACCCCGGCTTCTTCAGGTGGCTCGATCCCCAGACCGCGGGCACTCGCTGGTTCACAGCCGATTCGACCGCGGGTCGCGGGTTGGCGTTCGTCGGAGAGCCTGCGGGGAGGCGCTGGGAGGCTTGACGACCCGCTCGAACGCACGTTCCAGGATGACGCGTGGCCGCGAGTTGGTCAGGTCGGGCCGCTTGCCTCGGCCTGCGTGATCCTCGACGCGATATAAGCCGCCACGGCCGACGGGAGGACGGCAACCAAACCGACGACATTCAACAGGCGACCTGGTTCGCGAGCCGGAAGCGCTGAAAGATCCACGCGTGAGCGCCACGCGCTGACGCTGGTCGGCGAACAGCTGGCTCGGTTTCGGCGCTCGAAGCCTTCCAGGCGCGCCCTGGAAGCTCCCCCTCTGCCGGGACGCGATCGGCGGGCCGAGAGTGATACGCTCAAACCCCGACGCGACCTGCGGAGCGTCGGCTACGAGATCGAATGGTCGCCGCGTCCGCCGCGCCGCGGAGGAGAGAGATCCAATGGCGTATGTCATCGCCGAGCCGTGCATCGACGTCCTCGATATTTCGTGCGTCTCGGTTTGCCCGGTCGACTGCATCCACTACGAGGAAGGCGTCGACCGGAAGCTGTTCATCGACCCCAATGAGTGCATCGACTGCGGCGCGTGCGAGCCGGAATGTCCGGTGAACGCCATCTTCCCCGAGGAGTCACTGCCGCCCGAGTGGGCGAACTACACCGCGATCGACGCCACCTGGTACACGGACAAGGCCGCCGCCCGCGCAGAAGTGGACGCCCTCAAACCGCCGGCCTGATGTCGCCGCGTCAATGCGGATCGTTTCCCTCCTTCCGTCGGCCACCGAGATCGTCTGTGCGCTCGGCCTCGGCGACCAGCTCGTCGGCATCACGCACGAATGTGACTGGCCCCCGGAGGTCATCGGCAAGCCCGTCCTGACGAGATCGGCCTACGCGACGGGACGGAAGTCCAGTCGCGAAATCCACCGTCTGGTCCGCGATGCCGTTCACGGCGGCTCCTCGATCTACGAGCTGGACGAGGAGGCCCTCGCTGACCTGAAACCGGACCTGATCCTGACCCAGGAGCTCTGCCAGGTCTGCGCCGTCAGCTACGACCAGGTGAACGACGCGGCGCGCTCGATGACAGGCGACGTCACGGTCGTGTCGCTCGAGCCGACCAGCATGGAGGGCATCTTCAACACCATCTCCACGGTCGGCGCGATGACGTCGAAGGAAAGCCGCGCGGTGCGACTCCTCCAGCGGCTGCGCGGGCGACTCGGACGCTACGAGCGCAAGGTCGAGAAGCGTCGAGAACAGGGCCACGAGCCCCCGCGGGTCGTCGCCGTGGAGTGGCTCGACCCACCGTTCGCGGCCGGCCACTGGGTCCCGGAGCAGGTCAGGCGCGCCGGTGGCTGGGAGATCCTTGGGGCCGAGGGGGAACGGTCGACGCAGACCACCTGGGCCGCCGTCCGCGAGGTCGACCCGGAGATGATCGTCCTGATGCCGTGCGGCTTCCACTTGGAGGAGACCGTCGCGGAGTGGACGCGCACGCCTCGTCCGGCATGGTGGAAAGAGTTGGAGGCGGTCCGACGGGGCAACGTCTTCGCGGTCGACGGTTCGGCCTACTTCAGCCGCCCCGGGCCGCGAGTGATCGACGGGATCGGGATGCTGGCCGAGATCTTCGATCCCAACGCGTTCGTCGACACGTCTCCGCCCGTGAGCTGGACGCCCGTCGACTCCTGATACCGCCCGCCTCAGTCTGATGCCCTTTCGTACCTCGTTCGACTGCCTCTGGTGCGGTCGCTCGTGGTCGGTTCGCGATCCAGACGACCTCGAGGGCTGGGCGCAGCTCTGCCCGGACTGCATCGGCAGGGGTGACGACAACGATTTCGTCCGCTATCGCGTGCGGGCCGCGCTTGCCGAGCGAGGGCGCGACACGCAGAGCGCAACCCCCGGCGGGAAGGGGGCCGGCCATGACGACCCCGATCTCTCACGCCACGACGAGATGGTCACGTACTACGAGGCGCGCGCCAGCGAGTACGACGACTGGTACCTGCGACGCGGCAGGTACGAACGCGGGCCGCTCCACGACGTCGCCTGGGCGGCGGAGCTCGACGAGGCGGGCAGGTGGCTGGACGGCCTCCCGATCTCGGGCGAGATCGTCGAGCTGGCGGCGGGCACCGGCTGGTGGTCGCCCCTGCTCGCAGCGAAGGGCGAGCTCTCCCTGTACGACGCGGCTCCGGCGCCGCTCGATCGCGCTCGCGAGCGCCTGGTCGCGCACCGGCTGCGCGCTCACCTCCACGTGCGTGACGCGTGGGCCGAGCCGGACCGGCAGGTCGATGCCGTGTTCTGCGGCTTCTGGCTCAGCCACGTCCCCCGGTCGCGGCTGGCCAGGTTCCTCGGCATCGTCCGCCGCTGGTTGAAGCCTGGTGGGGTCTTCGCATTCATCGACTCGCGGTTCGACCCGCAGTCCAACGCCATCGACCACCAGCCCGTTCGCGACCAGGAGACGATGACCCGTCGGCTCGACGACGGGCGCGAGTTCACGATCCCGAAGGTCTACTACGAGCCGCACGAGCTGGAAGAGGCTCTTGCCGCTGCCGGCTTCGAGAGCTCCAGGGTGGCCACGACGGCGCGTTTCTTCATGCTCGGTCAGGCCGGCGCGCCCGAGAGCGAAAAGCGGCCCGTGAAGGGTAGCCGGCCGAAGAGCCTGGGGTAGACTCCGGCCGATGTCGGCCCTCTCCAGACGCACGATCGCGACCGTCGGGTCAGGCGTCATGGCCGAGGCCATGATTGCCGGCCTGCTTCGAGGCGGCATCGTCAAGCCGGCCAAGGTCGTGGCCAGCCATCCGCGGGCCGAGCGCCGCGACCAGCTCCGCGAGGCATACGGGATCAGAACGGTGGCCGCCAACGGTGAGGCGATCGCGGACGCCGATATCGTGTTGCTCGCGATCAAGCCCCAGATGCTTGGCCGGGTGGGTCCGGAGCTGGCAGGGGTGCTCAAGCCCGGCCAGCTCGTGATTTCGATCCTGGCCGGCGCCACGACGGCCGCCTTGACCGGGGCACTGCGCCACGGGCAGGTCGTCCGCAGCATGCCCAACACGCCGGCCCGCCTCGGACGGGGCATGACCGTGTGGTACGCGACGCCGGAAACGACGGCCGAGCAGCGGGCGCAGGCCAGCGCCATCCTGCGGGCGCTCGGCCATGAGATCGAGGTCGACGACGAGCGCCTCGTCGCCATGGCGACGGCCGTCAGCGGGACCGGCCCAACCTACGTATTCCTGTTCATGGAGGCACTGATCGATGCCGCCGTGCATCTCGGCTTCCCGCGCCACGTGGCGCATGACCTGGTGATCGAGACCCTGGAGGGCAGCACGCTCTTCGCGAAGCAGTCAGGCGACCATCCGGCCGTCCTCCGCAACATGGTCACCTCGCCCGGCGGCACAAGCGCCGCGGCACTCCACGAGCTGGAATCGGGCCGCCTTCGGACCGTCCTGAGCGAGGCGGTGTGGGCCGCCTTCCGCCGGACCGTGGAGCTGGGCGAACAGCTGGAAAGCACACTCGCGGCGAGTGAGTCTGGCGCCGCGGCGCGGCCGTCGACGGCGGGCGACTCCAATGGACGGACAAAGGTGAGGCCGAGGGCTCGAACCAGCGCGCACAAAACATAGCGCCGCCTCCCCTGACCTTCGGACGGCTTGGACGATCGCCCGACACCTCGCAGCCCCCGTGGGCCGGCAGCACTCCTCTGCCGCGTGCTATAAGGCGCCATGCCCCCGATTCGCGGTCGCGCCCGCCAGCCCGGCGCGCCTTTCTCCCGCCCCGCCCGCGGCTCCCGGCCATCGGAGGGCAGCGCATCGAGCCTGACGATCGAGCAGATCGTCGCGATCGAGGCGCCGCGAGACTTTCGCCTCCACCCGCGCGAGCGGCTCATCGCCTACACGGCCGAGGCTGCCGGCGCACGCCAGCTATTCGTCCTGGCTTACCGGGCCGGGGCCGCCTCGTTTCCGACCCAGCTCACCGCCTCCGAAAAGGGCGTCTCCGAGCCGCAATGGTCGCCCGATGGCCGACGGGTCGCGTTCGTGCGCGATGGCGCGATCTGGACGGTTGAGCTGGACGGCTCGCGTCAGCAGCGGGTCAGCGAGCATCCCGCCGGAAATTCGATGCCTCGCTGGTCACCCGATGGACGACGCCTGGCATTCATCTCGAGACGGCGCGGCTGGTCGCAGGTCTGGCTGGTTGATGCGTCGCTACCCCGGCGCGGTCGGCCCGCGGTGGCTCCGAAAGCCCCTGACCCGAAAGCCGTTTCCCCGGCCGGCGTCGACGTCGAGGACTACGCCTGGTCGCCGGACGCTCAGCGGCTGGCTATCGTCGCCTTGCGCCCGTCGGCGGGCTACCGGGAGCGAATCTCGATCGTGTCGGTCAGCGACGCCGAGGAGCTGCCGATCCCGGCCCCGGACGGCGCCTGGGAGCTGGCGCCGTATTGGCTTGCCGACGGCAGCCTCTTGTTCGTCTCGGACGCCGAGGGCTGGGTGCAGGTCGTTCGCCTTTCGCCCGACGGCGCCTCGAGGACCGTGCTGACGTCGGGCGAGCGCGACCACGGAGAGGTGAGCGGCGCGCCGGGCTACGGCCCGGTCCCTGCTCCGGACGGACGGCGTTTCGTCCACGCCGAAATGCACGACGCGCTTGTTGACCTCGTCGTCGCCCCGCTGGCGGGGGCGCGCGGAGGCCAGGCCTCGCAGCGCGGGACGTCCAGGCCTGCCAGTGCCAGGAGCCGTGGCGGGAACTCGATCCAGCCGTGGAGCGGCGTCTGGCGGACGGTTGGCTGGACGCCGGACGGCCAGTGGGTGGCAGCGGTCGGGGAGGGCGAGCGGGCCCCGCAGGACCTGTGGTTGTTGCCCATCCCGGGTGCGGCGCCCAGTGACGCGCGTCCGCGCCAGCTCACGCAGAGCCTGCCGGCCGTGCTGGGGCCTGTTGTGCGGCGATTCCCGGACGGGGAGCGAGTGTCGATCCCAGCCCGCGACGGCCTGCAGATCCCGGGAACGCTGTGGCGGCCGGCCGCGAATCGGGGCCGCGGCGATGGCAAGCCCGTCCCGGCCGTCGTGTATCCGCATGGTGGCCCAACGTGGCAGGCCTACCGATCCTGGCAGCCTTTCAAGCAGCTGCTCGTCGCACAGGGGATGGCCTTTCTCGATGTCGACTTTCGCGGATCAACGGGATATGGCCGCGAGTTCCGGGACGCCAACGTCGGCGAGTGGGGACACACCGACGTCCAGGACATCATCGACGCTGGGCGCTGGCTGCAGCAGCAACCGTGGTGCGACGGGCGGCTGGCCGTCTACGGGGGCTCGTATGGCGGCTACCTGACGCTATCCGCGCTCGTCGAGGAACCGGCGATGTGGAAGGCTGGCGTCGACCTGTACGGCGACTCGGAAATCGCCGAGAGCTACCGGCACGGCGACCGCGTCGGCAGGCTCGACCTCGAGCGGATGATGGGTTCGCCCGATGGCGCCGGCCAGGCCGAGCGGTACCGGCGGGGTTCGCCGGTGTACCGCGCGGAGCGGATCGAAGCGCCGCTCCTGATCCTCCACGGTCGAAAGGACAAGCGTGTCGTGCCGCTGATGTCGGAAAAGATGGTCGAAGCCCTGGAAATCGAGGACAAGCACCACGAGGTGCACTGGTACGACGACGAGGGGCACGGCTGGGAGCGCCGCGAGAACCGGCGGGATGCCTTCACCCGGGTGCGCGACTTCCTGAAGCGCTACCTGCTCGAGGAGGCGCCGCCTCCCGACTGAGCCTGACTGACCGGATGGCGTCGGGTCCGGGGATCGAAAAGGACCGCCGGGTTTCGGCGGTCCTTTGGGAGCGAAGGCTGGTCCTTGGGGCTGTTACCAGCGGCGGCCGGCCTCGAGCACGAGCGCGATCGCGGCCAGGGTCGACAGGGCCATGAGAACTCTGAATGCCTGCCACTTGAGTGTGTTCATCGTGACCTCGATCAGGAGAGGTATGAGTGCTGGAGCCCCCGGCCCCTCGAGGTCGTCACCGTAGTTGCAGGGATGCGGCAGGTGCCATAGCCCGTTGGTCCTAGTACCCCCGGCCGTTTCAGGCTCCGCCGTTGCCTGGATGCACCAGGGGGTCACGCCTCGGCCACGTGTCGGACCGCATGAACGCAACGAGTGCGAACACCAGCCCGATCCCGATCAGCACGTCGCCGATCGAGAAGACGTTGGCCAGCGGCACGCCGGACGGGATCGCGAAGATGTCGGTCAGCGGAGCCAGAACCGGATGCGGAATCACAATGCTGTTCGAGTTGCCGGTCTCCGATGCCCGTCCCGCCGCCACCAGCGCGTTGGGATCAGCGGGCATGTAGCCGCCGTTGGCGACCGTTGCAGCGAGGTTCAGGCCTGCGCCCAGCGCGATCAGCGGGAGGCCGGGCAGCCGGACGTTCCGGATGACGACGGCGAAGACGGCCGCGGTCGACACGATGTACAACAATGGCGGAACGCCGGGTGGGAAGCCGTCGCCGGCCGGTGAGAACAGGACGAGCTGAACGACGAGGCCGGCGATCGCCAGCGGCCACCAGCGCAGCGCGACGTTCCCGAGCCGCTCGAGGCGCCCGCCCGCCAGAAGCCCGACGAGCAGGCCGAGCGCGACGCCGTAGAGGATGAACATGGTTCGGCGGACTCCGCCGCGAGCCTGAGCTCAGCGGCTCCGGGCGAGGGTCTCCCGCAGCTGTTCGACGTGCTCTTCGAGGTGACTCGTCGCGAACCGTTCGAGGATCTCCGCGATGGTCAGCTCGCCCCGGGTCGGGTGCAGGCCGCGCTTTCCGACGGCCGCGTCGTCGAGCTCCCCCAGGCGGCGCCGATAGCGGGCCACGTCGCTGGCGACGCGATCGAACAGCTCGCGCGGCGGCAGCGACCGATCGCGCTCGATCACCCCGATTCGCAACTGGTCGGTGGCGACGCGCCCGAAGGGGACCGGCTCGTCGGCACCGGCGATCACCCGCTCGATCTCCCCAAGCCAGAAGGGCAGCATCTCGGCGACGTGCGCCAGGACTTCGGGCGGCCCCCAGTGCGCCTCGGGCTCTACGCCGATGGAGTTACTCAGAGGCCATGGGGAACCTGACTCCACGGCCGGACGGAGCTCGAGGAGCGAATCGGACGCGGTCGAAAGGCGTTCCAGGAGCGGAGCCAGTCTCGCGGTGCGCCGTCCGACGTCTGCCACGCTCAGGCCTCCTGCGTGCGCTTGACGCTGCAACGGGCCCTTTCATACTGGCCTCAATTGCCACGCGCGTGCAGTTTGACACGCGCCTCGAGCGCGCTCCGCGCCGACTGCGCTCTGCGCCGAAGTGGGAGGCCGCACGGCCATGACGGAGACGATCAGCAAGGGCGCCGCCAATCAGACAGGCGCCGTCACCAACAAGGACGCCTATGCCGAGGCGAAAGACTTCCTGCCGCTGAACGGCCTGGATCACGTCGAGTTCTGGGTCGGCAACGCCAGGCAGGCCGCTGCCTACTACCGCGCGCTATGGGGTTTCACGCCCATCGCCTACGCAGGGCTCGAGACGGGTGTCCGCGACCGCGCCAGCTACGTCCTGCGCCAGAACGACATCACGCTCGTCGTGACCGCGCCGCTCACGCCTGAGGGCGAGATCGCCGAACATGTCCGCAAGCACGGCGACGGCGTCAAGGACATCGCGTTCTCCGTCGACGACGCCATATCGGCATGGCGCGAGACGACCGACCGCGGCGCACGCTCCGTGATGGAACCACGCGAGCTGGACGGTGGCGAGGAGGGGACGCTTCGACGGAGCGCCGTCGCGACGTACGGGGAGGTTCGCCACAGCTTCGTGGACCGCCGCGACTACCACGGCGTGTTCGCGCCCGGCTACCGGAAGATCAAGAAGCCGGCCCGGGCGGCCGGCGGCCTGAGCCTGCTCGAGATCGACCACTGCGTCGGCAACGTCGAGCTTGGCGACATGAACCGCTTCGTGGACTACTACCGCGACGTGTTCGGCTTCGCTCAGCTCATCCACTACGACGACAAGGTCATCCACACCGAGTACAGCGCGCTCATGTCGAAGGTCATGACCAACGGCAACGGGCGGATCAAGTTCCCGATCAACGAACCGGCGACGGGCAAGAAGAAGAGCCAGATCCAGGAATTCCTGGACTGGTACCTCGATTCCGGGACGCAGCACATCGCGCTGCGCACCGAGGACATCGTCGGGACGGTCAGCCGCCTGCGCGAGAACGGCGTGGAGTTCCTGGGCCTGCCGCACGCCTACTACGAAACGCTGGCCGACCGCGTCGGCGACGTCGGCGTCCCGATCGAGACGCTCGAGGCTCTGGGGATCGAGGCCGACCGGGACGAGGAGGGCTACCTCCTGCAGATCTTCACGCGGCCGATCCAGGACCGCCCGACGTTCTTTTTCGAGATCATCGAGCGCCACGGATCGCGTGGTTTCGGGGTCGGCAACTTCAAGGCCCTGTTCGAAGCGATCGAGCTCGAGCAGGCCCGCCGGGGGAACCTCTAGCACGCTCTTCTGACGCGCTCTCCGCTGGAATTCCTGTAAGGCCGCGTTACCCGTCCTGCGGCTGGGTGCCAGTGCGCCCGTCAGGATCGGGCCGCTAGCGTCCTCGCGACATGTGCCCAGCTCGGTCGCAAGCGCGCACGCCCCCGGCACCGCAAGGGCGCGGCTGGTCGGCCCCTGATGGAAAGCCCGAGCCGTCCACGCGCGAGCCGAATGCCGAACCGAAGATCGACCCCGCGCGCCCGCCCAATCCAACCGTCCTCGAGGTGACTCGCGAGCCCAACCCCGTCAAGCGGCTCATCAAGGTCCTGGGCCCCGGCCTGATCACCGGCGCATCCGACGACGATCCGTCCGGGATCGCCACCTACGCGCAGGCCGGCGCGCGCTACGGCTACGCATTGCTGTGGGTCACGCTCGTGACGCTGCCGATGATGTCGGCGGTCCAGTACATCTGCGCGAAGATCGGCCTGGTGACCGGACGCGGGCTGGCGGGCGCCCTCCGCGAGCACTACCCGCGCGCAATCCTGTACCCGACCGTCACTGCGATGATCGTCGCGAACACGATCAACGCCGGTGCCGACATCGGGGCCGTCGCCGCGGCGATCAACCTGATCGCGCCGATCCCGACCCTCGCGCTGGTCATCCCGGTCAGCGCCGGCATCCTCGCTCTCCAGATCTTCGGGTCGTACCAGCTCATCGCGCGGGTGTTCCGCTGGCTCGCGCTCGCCCTTCTCGCCTACATCGCCGCGGCGCTCTTCGCTCGCCCGAACGCGGCCGACGTCCTGGCCGGCACGCTGATCCCCACCATCCGCCTCGAACCGCAGTACATCGCGATGATCGTCGCGCTGCTCGGAACCACGATCTCGCCCTACCTGTTCTTCTGGCAGGCCAGCCATGAAGTCGAACAGGAGATGGACATCGGCCGCAAGAAGCTCTGGCAGCGCCAGGGCGCATCGAAGTCCGAGCTCAAGTACGCGCTGTGGGACACGATGGCCGGCATGTTCTTCTCGCAGATCGTCGCCTACTTCATCATGCTCGCAACCGGAGCCACCCTCTTCACGCACGGACAGACCAACATCGGGTCTGCGGTCGACGCCGCGCAGGCGCTTCGGCCAGTGGCAGGGGACGCGTCGGCCGTGCTGCTCTCGATCGGCCTGATCGGTGCGGGTGTTCTTGCCGTACCCATCCTGACCGGCTCGGCGGCCTACGGCGTCTCGGAGGCCTTCGGCTGGAAGTTCGGTCTCGATCGCCCGCCCACGGCCGCCCCCCAGTTCTATGGGGTGATCGTCGCCGCGACGCTCCTGGGTATGGCCATCAACTTCGTGGGCATCAACCCGATCGATGCCCTGGTGATCACCTCGGTCATCAACGGGATGCTCGCGCCGCCGCTGCTCGTACTGGTCATGGTCGTATCGAACGATCGCAAGGTGATGGGCGCACGAACGAACGGACGGCTCCTGAACGTG
>DASXSA010000134.1:0-2782 GCA_036506235.1 Candidatus Limnocylindrales bacterium
AGCCGTGGTCCGGTCGGTTCCGGATGGCCGGCTCGTCATCGCGACGGGATCCGGCCACTGGGTCCAGGACGACCGCCCGGACGTGGTCATCGGCGCGATCCGGGATGTCCTGGCGAAGGCGCGCGGAGGCATCCGCCGCTAGTCGCCGCACGCTTGGCGCCGGCGAAATCGCCCGCGGCTCACCGTCGCACGCCTGGCCCTCGCGAAATCGCCCCCAGTGGTACTCCGAGCGGAAGCCCGGTCATAGGCACGCTCGCCGGCGGCCTGCACGTTCGAGCGCGAGAGAGTTGTGGTCCGCGGTACCACGCGCACCGGCAGGAACCCGCCAAACTGTCCGTTAGCGGCGGCACGTGGCGCGCCTCGAAACCGGTTATCCGCACCCTTGAGCGTGGAGCAACAGCCACGGCGATATCCGAGGGCCTAGGCCCGCCGACCCAGGCACGAGGTCGCACCAAACAACAAGGCCGGCATCTGGAGGGCGCTATCGGTTGGACACGAGGCCGGTGGATGTCCTCGTCGTTTCAGGCCCGGCCGGAGTGGGGAAGTCGGTCACGGCGTTCGAGGCGTCGGACCAGCTTCGTGCGGGCGGCCAGGCCCACGCGGTGATCGACACCGATGAGCTCGATCGCATCTATCCCGTGCCTGACGACCTGAGCGCCATCACGGAGCGGAATCTCGCGACAATCTGGCAGACCTACGCGGAGCGCGGCTGCAGCCGGCTGATCCTGGTTGGCGTGTATGCGGACTCCCCGAAGGAGCTCGAGTGGATCGGTCGGGCTGTGCCGGATGCACGCTTCACGCTCGTTCGTCTCGTCGCCCCGTGGACCACACTCGAGCAGAGGATTCGCGGGCGCGAGCTGGGATCGGGCCTGGAGAGGCAGTTCGAGCACACCGCGAAACAGGTGGCGGACCTGGCCGCCGACGACCGGCCCGAAGTCCATGTTCTCGACACGGCCGAGCTCACGGTCGAGGAGGCTGCTCGGCGAATGCTGGCAATCTGGCGCCAAGGATCCTTCTGCCCTGGGCCCATCGATTGACGCCCGATCACCCTATGCGCCATGCTGTGCGCATGACAAGGCGCACAAATCTCCTGTTACCGGAGGACCTCGTGCGCGAGGTCGATCGCGTCGCCGGGCCGCGCGGCCGGAGTCGTTATGTAGCCGAGGCGGTCGAGCATCAGCTCCGACGGGATCGCCTGCGGAAGGCGTTCGAGTCGACCTTCGGCGCACTCGATCCGGCTGATCACCCGGAATGGTCGACGCCCGAGAAGGTCGAGGCATGGGTCCGGGAACGCCGAGCCGAAGAGACCGACCTCCGGCCGGCGGCAGGGCAGGGTCAAGGTCGATGAACATCCTGCTCGACTCCGCCTTTGTCATCGATCAGTTGAATGGAAGAGCGGAGGCCAGAACTCGCTGGCAGAGGATGTTCGACGCCGCGGACACGCCGCTCATCAACGACGTCGTGGTCTGCGAAGTCCGCTCGGGGCTGCTGCCACACGAGCGCATCGCCCTGGAGGCGCTGCTGGAACCCCTCGAGTTTGTCCAGCCAGGGCCCGAGGTTGCCCTTCAGGCAGGCGCCTGGCGCGCCGAGGCGCGAGCGCGTGGTCGAACGCTTAGCCTTGCCGATGCGCTCATCGCGGCGGCGGCGTTCTTCAACGGCGCCGTCGTTCTCACGCGAAACGTCCGCGACTTCTCGTTGACTCCGGTGCAGGTCGAGACCTACTGATCGCGAAAGGAGCCCGCCGAATGGCTCGAAGAAAAGCCACGGTGGTCGGCGCCGGGAATGTCGGTGCGACGACCGCCCAGCGGATCGCGGAGGCCGGGCTGGCCGACGTCGTGCTCGTCGACATCGTGGAGGGCCTGCCCCAGGGCAAGGGCCTCGACCTGGCAGAGGCGGCGCCGGTGGTCGGCCACGACGCCCGTATCACCGGCACGAATGACTACGCGGAGACCGCCGGGTCGGACATCGTGGTCGTGACCTCGGGCCTGGCACGGCAGCCGGGCATGAGCCGCGACGATCTGCTGGCGAAGAACGCGGGCATCGTCCGCTCCGTCGTGCAAGCCGCCGCCCGGGAGTCGCCCGATTCGATCCTGATCGTCGTCACGAACCCCCTCGATGCGATGTGCCACGTGGCCATGCAGGCGTCGGGCTTCCCGCGGGAGCGGGTCATCGGGATGGCGGGGGTGCTGGACTCGGCGCGATTCCGCACGTTCATCGCGGAGGAGCTCGGGGTGTCGGTCGAGGACACGCACGCGTTCGTGCTGGGCGGTCACGGCGACACGATGGTCCCGCTGGCGCGCTATTCGACGGTCGCCGGTATCCCCATCACCGACCTCCTGCCACCCGAACGCGTCCAGGCGCTGGCGGAGCGAACCGCCAACGGTGGTGCCGAGATCGTCGCCCTGCTGAAGACCGGGTCGGCGTTCTACGCGCCGGCCGCCGCGGTGTTCGAGATGGTCGAGTCGATCGTGCTGGACCGGAAGCGCGTTCTCCCATGCGCGGTTTATTTGCAGGGCGAATACGGGACGCGCGACCTGTTCGTCGGGGTACCGGTCGTCCTCGGGGCGGGCGGGATGGAGCGCGTGATCGAGATCAAGCTGACCGCCGAGGAGCAGGCCGCATTCGACAAGTCCGCTGGGGCCGTCAAGGAGCTGGTGGAGGCCCTGGCCAGGCTGGGGTAGGGGCTGCCCGGCTCGCACGAGGGCTGCCGGGCTCGGCTCGGGGGGCCGTGTCGACAGTGCGAAATCGGACACCGGCCGGGATCCTTCCGTCGCCGTCGAGC
>DASXSA010000135.1:0-36485 GCA_036506235.1 Candidatus Limnocylindrales bacterium
GCAAACGTTCGTCGCGATGCGGTACAGCCAGGAGCGAAGGGCCGCTCGGCCCTCGAACTGGCCGTAGGCGCGCCAGGCCCGGACGAAGGTCTCCTGTACCGCATCCTCCGCCTCGAACGCCGAGCCGAGCATCCGGTAGCAATGGCCGGTCAGCTCAACGCGATGCGTCTCGAGCCGGGCGCCCAGCTCAGCCGGAGCTCCGCTGGTTGATTCGCCGACGGTTGGATCGAGAACGAGTTCAGTCATGGGCTTCCCCCTTGGACGCGGTGTGGTTCGCGGGGCTCAGCGGCGCGGTAGCGTGAGCCCGCGGGGCGGGGATGAAGGCGGAGATGGTACCGACAATTTCCGAGAGGGCGGTAGCCCTCCTTGGCCACAGCTCTCGATTCGCGAATATCGCTGGTGCAGACAGCGCGGACAAGCGAGCCCGGGCAGGCGACCCGCATGGCTGTAGCGGCAAGACCGCCGATGAGTTTTCATCGGGAACCTCGTCCAACCAGTGGCGCCGGCGAGGGGCTGGCGCCTCCGTCTTTCTCCCGCCAGTGGGCGGAGCGAGGACCTTACCACCGAATAGGAATCTTGTCTTGACAATAAATATTGTCGGTGGCAAAGTGGGTCACATGCTGGACGTGGGAGTGATCGAGAACGCCGCCGCGGCGGAAGCATCTCTGGATCCCGTTCGTTCGCGCCTCCTTGCAGCGCTGGCCGAGCCCGCCTCGGCGACCACCCTCGCGACCAGGGTTGGCCTGACCCGCCAGCAGGTGAACTACCACCTGAGGGCGCTGGAGAGGCACGGCCTGGTCGATCTCGTCGAGGAGCGCCGCAAGGGCAACGTGACCGAGCGCGTCATGCGCGCCACGGCGGCCTCATACGTGATCTCGCCGGCGGCGCTCGGCTCGGTCCAGCCCGATCCTGCGCGCTCGCCGGACCGCCTGTCCGCGTTCTGGCTGCTGGCCCTCGCGGCTCGGCTCGTGCGTGACGTGGGCGCGTTGATCAGCGGTGGGGCCCGCGCACGCCAGCGGGTTGCGACATTCGCCATGGACAGCGAGATCCGCTTCGCAACGGCCGCCGATCGGGCGGCATTTGCGGACGAGCTCGCCCAGTCCGTCACGGCGCTCGTGGCCAGATACCACGACCAGACGGCAGCGCACGGCCGCGACCATCGCCTGGTCGTGGCGATCCACCCGAGCATCACGCGGGAAACGAAGGAGTCCTGACATGGCCCACCCGTTCGAAGTCCGCAAGCAGATCGAGATCGATGCCAGCCCGGAGGAGATCTGGGAGGCGATCGCCACCGGAAAGGGGATCGACGGCTGGTTCCTCGGGACCGGGAACGACGTGGAGCCTCGCGAGGGCGGCCGCGTGCTCCTCGACTTCGGCGATGCCGGCAGCGGCGGATCCACGGTCACCGCGTGGGACCCGCCGCGGCATTTCGCGCACAAGGGCGACGCAGCACCGGACGGGTCGCTGCACGCAATGGAGTACGTCATCGAGGGGCGAGGGGGCAGGACCCTCGTCCGGCTCGTGCACAGCGGCTTCCTGGGCGGCGATTGGGAAACGGAGTACGACTCGCTGAGCGAGGGCGACTTCATGTACCTCCACCAGCTCGGGCAGTACGTCAAGTACTTCCGCGGACGGCGGCCGATCGTCCTCTCGCTGTGGCGGCCGGACGAACCCGATCGCGAGCGGACACTGGCGGCCTTCGGTGAGGCACTCGGCCTGCCGGCCGACCCTCAGGAAGGCAACCGGGTCCATGCGCTTCCGAGGGGACTGCCGCCGATCGACGGCGTGGTCGACTTCCGGTCACCAGGAATCATCGGGGTGCGCACCGACGATGCGCTGTACCGTTTCCTGCACACCCCCCAGAAGGTGGCGTTCCTCGGCCACCACATCTACCGGGACGGCATCGACGCCGACGCGACCAGGCAGGCCTGGCAGTCGTGGTTTGACGAGGCCTTCGCCTGAGCCGGCCGGTCGACCCGAGCAGCAACCAGCCACAAACGGGAGAACCGCGATGGACAACGCCACACTCAACAAGGTCACCTCGGCAGACGGCACCACGATCGCCTTCGACAGGCTCGGCTCGGGCCCGCCCTTGATCCTCGTCTGCGGCGGGTCGACCGACCGCGGGGCGAACGTCGGGCTCGCCGAGCAGCTGGCCCCTCAGTTCACCATCTACAACTACGACCGCCGCGGTCGGGGCGACAGCGGCGACACGCTGCCCTACGCGGTTGCCCGCGAGGTCGAGGACATCGACGCGGTCGTCGGTGCCGCCGGCGGCGCGGCGAACCTCTGGGGTTCATCCTCGGGCGCGGTGCTCGCCCTGGAAGCTGCCGCCCAGCTCGGCGAGCGGATCCCCAAGCTGGCGATGTGGGAGCCGCCGTTTATCCAGGACCTTAAGGCGCGTCCACCGGCCGACCAGATCGAGCAGTACGACCGGATGGTTTCGGAGGGTCGCCGCGGCGACGCAGTCGAGTACTTCATGACGAAGGTGATCGGGATGCCGGCCGACTTCGTCGCGTATGCCCGAACGCAGCCGTTCTGGGCCGGCCAGGAGAAGATCGCGCACACGCTTGCGTACGACGCCACGATCATGGGCGACTATTCGCTCCCGCTCGAGCGGGCCACGGCGATCACCACGCCGACACTGGTCGTCGCCGGGGGCGCCGACTTCCCGTGGATGCGCGAGACCGCGCAGGCGCTCGCCGACGCGCTGCCCCATGGACAGGTCCGGTTCCTCGATGGGCAGGGCCACAACGTCGATCCGGCCGTGCTGGCGCCCGTACTCGCCGAGTTCTTCAACGGCTGATCGGCGACCGATGCGGTTCCACACGACCATCCTGCAGGCCGGCAAGACCGCCACCGGCATCCGTGTCCCGGATGACGTCGTGGAGGCGCTGGGCGCCGGTCGGCGACCACCCGTCCGCGTGACGATCAACGGCTACACCTACCGCAGCACGATTGCGGTCATGGGCAGCGACTACATGGTCGGCGTCAATGCCGACAATCGGCTGGGTGCCGGTGTTGCCGGCGGCGACGAGGTCGACGTCGACATCGAGCTCGATACGGCGCCGCGCGAAGTGTCGGTGCCAGCCGATCTCAGCACCGCCCTGGATGCCGACCCCAAGGCTCGCGCGACCTTCGACGCCCTCTCCTACAGCAACAAGTCGTGGCACGTGCTACAGCTCGAAGGCGCGAAGACCGACGAGACCCGAGGGCGACGCCTCGCGAAGTCTGTGGAGGCGCTTCGGGCCGGTCGCCCGCGCTAGGCCGTCGGGTCGCGCAGGGGCGCCAGCGCTCGGGGTGAGGCCGTCAGCTCGCCGTATCGACGAGCTTCGCAAACGTCGCCCTGACCTCCGCCGCAGTTGTGGCAGCGAGCGCCGCCTCGGCCGCCCGCTCGAGCTCAGTGAGGGAGGCCCCACGGATCGCGCGCCGCACCGCGGGCAGGCTGTGAGCGCCCATGCTCAGAGATCGGATCCCCAGCCCGACGAGTGCGAGGGCCGCGAGCGGATCGCCGGCCATCTCTCCACAGACGGAGAGTTCGATGCGATGCCGCGCCGCAGCCTCCACGGACAGCTGCACGAGCCGCAGCAGCGCCGGGTGCAGTGAATCGCGATAGCGCTCGAGCGCCGGATTGCCACGATCGACGGCCAGCGCGTACTGGAGCAGGTCGTTCGTCCCCAGGCTGGCGAACTCGATGTCGTCGAAATAGGAGTCGGCAACCAGGACCGCCGACGGGATCTCGAGCATGACCCCGAGGTCGACCTCGCCCGCGTCCTGCCCCGTGGCGACGACCTCGTCGCGGGCGCGTTCCGCGAGCACGCGCAGCGTCGCCGCATCGCCGGCGTCGGCCACCATCGGAGCCATCACCTTGATGCGGCCACGGCCGGCGGCGCGGTAGCAGGCACGGAGCTGGGTCAGGAACAGGTCGGGGCGCGTATCGGCCAGGCGGAGGGCGCGAACTCCGAGGAAGGGGTTCTGCTCTGCGGGTAGCGACAGGTACGGGATGGGCTTGTCGCCGCCGATGTCGAGCAGGCGGACGGTCACCGGGTGCGGCGCGAACGCATCGGCAACCTGGCCGTAGGCGGCAACCTGCTCCTCCTCTGACGGCGGCTCCGAGCGCTCGAGGAACAGGAACTCGGTGCGGAACAGCCCGACGCCGCGGGCGCCGAGCTCCACCGCATCAGCCGCGTCCGCGGGCGTTCCGATGTTGGCCAGGAGCGTGATCGTCGTGCCGTCTGTCGTCCGCGCCGGGAGCGTCGCCTCCGCGCGTGCTTGCTGGCGTTCCTGCTGTGCACGCCCGGCCTGCTCCTGGAAGCGCGCGCCGTCGGCGTCGTCGGGCGCAATGACGATCTCCCCGCTCGACCCGTCGAGCAGCAGCTCGGCGGTCGCGTCGGCCTCCGCGAGCGCCGCCAGCAGCCCGTTCGCGCCCACCACCGCAGGGATTCCATACGCTCGAGCGAGGATCGAGGCGTGCGCGGTCGGCGAGGAGCCCTCGAGCGCAATGCCCAGGATCTTCTCGCGCGGGAGGGTCGCCGTCACCGATGGCGGCAGGTCCTCGCCGACCACGACCGACGGCACCGTGAGGCTGACCGCGGCAGCAGGCGCACCGGCCAGCTCGCGCGCGATCCTGTCCGCGACGTCGACGACGTCGGTTGCCCGCGCGCGAAGCAACTCGTCGTCGAGGCCGAGGAGGAGGTCGGCGACCGAGCGCGAGGCCGCATGGATGGCGCCCGGCCCGTCCAGCAGCCCGGTCCGGATGTGGTTCGTGGCCGCGTCGATGAGGGCCGGGTCACGGGCCATCGCGGCGTGGGCGATGAAGATGTCCGCCTCGTCCCCGTGGCCGGCACTTCGGACATCCTCCGCGAGCTTCTCGGCCGCGACGGCAACCAGTTCGGCGGCGACGCTCAGTCGACCGACCTCGGCATCCACCTGGTCCGCAGCGATCTGTCGTTGCACGGGCGCCTTGCCGGGTTCGAAACGCGCCCATGGGCCGCGGGCGATTCCTGGTGCGCCCGGCGTCCCCTGGACGACCTTTCGCCCTGGCGCGATTTCGGTAGTCATGCGCTCAGCACTCTGTCGCGGTCGACACGATCGTGCACGACCACGGCCCGCCGATCGGCATCGGTCAACGGGAGCATGCGCGTGCCCGGCGAGCGGAGGGCGGCGATCGACCACGCGACGGCCTCCGACAGCGCGGGCGCCCCCGCGCCTCGCGCGAGGAACCCGGCAAGCAGCGCATCCCCGGCACCGACGTTGTTGACCGCGTCCGGGATCACTGCCTCCGCGTGGACGACCGTTCCGCCCGAGTCTACCCAGACGGCGCCATGGCGGCCCACGCTCAGCAGGACGGATCCGACGCCGGCCGCGACCGTCTCGCAAGCCGCATCGACCGCCTCGCCGAGCGTCGTCAGCTTGCGTCCGGCGATGGTCTCCAGCTCCGACAGGTTCGGTTTGATCAACGAAGCTCCTGCACTGGCCGCGGCGGCGAGCGCCTCACCGCTCGAATCGACGGCGATTCGGCGATCGCTGGATGCAAGCCTTGCGAGCCGCGCGTAGAAGTCAAGAGGCGCCCCGGGCGGCAGAGAGCCACAACCCACGATCCAACCCTCGCGGGTGGCGTCCGTTGCGGCGGCGAGGATCGCTTCCGCCTGTGCCTCGGAAAGGATCGGGCCGGGCTCGTTCACCTTCGTGACGGTCCCGTCGGGCTCGACGAGGCTGACGTTCGTGCGAACCGCCCCTGGGATCGCCACGGTCCGGAGGGGAATCGCACCGGCCAGCAAACCGAGGTAGGTCGCCGCCGTATCCGATGCCAGCGGCAACACTGCGATCGTTTCGACGCCCTGTTCGGCGAGAGCGCGCGACACGTTGAGCCCCTTGCCCGCTGCCTCGGACGTGGCGCGTCGCGCCCGGATCAGCCCGCCTCGCTCGATCGCATCGATCGCGATCGTCCGATCGATGCTGGGGTTCGGGGTGACCGTCACGATCACCGGTCGGGAGCGGGCCAGTATTTCGCGAAGAGGACAGCCTCTGCGTCGCGCGTCCAGGTCGGTCCGGGACCGAGGGCCGCCGCGATTGCCGGGTCTCCGGCGGCGAGGTCCTCGAGTGACGTCAGTGACAGCCCGCGCAGCTGAGGAAAGATGACGATCTTCCCGGCGAATCGGCCGTCGACCATGGCCTGCAGGCCGTCCCGCGCCGCTTCGATGCCGCCGACCGCGCCGAGCGCACGCCCCGGGGAAAGCAGGCCGGAGAGCGTCTTGTCGACCACCCGTTGCTGGTCGGCGATCCGCGAACCGGACGTGCCCGTGTACTGCACGCCGTGCTGGAAGACCGGCGTCAAGTCGAGCGAAGCACGTGTACCGACCGGTACGCCGGCGAACAACACGAGCATCCCGTCCGGCAACAAAGCCTCCGATCCGCCCACCACCGCCTTGGGCGTAGGCGCCGTCACGACGACGTCATCGGCGAGGCGCCCGTCGTTCTCCGCCTCGACGATCGACGCGAGCGTCTCGCCCGCTTGAGGCACGCGGAGCACCAATTCGCGACCGTTGGCCTTCGCAATGGGCTGGAGGCGGGCGGCCGCGGCGGCCAGGCGCTCCTGGTCGAGGTCGATCCCGATTAGCCGAGCAGGCCCGTCGGGCATCGACAGCGCACGCTCGATGTGCATCTGGCCCATCGGGCCCGCAGCCCCGACGAAGGCGGCCGTTCCCCCGGATCGGAGCTCGGCACGGTTGCGTTCCTCGCCGTACGCGGACGAGACGTCCAGCTCGGTCGTGCCCACGAAGGCGGTGTAGTGGTAGTGGAGCCGGCCAATGTCGAGCTCCACCGGGCCGTCGAGCGGCTCATCGGCGACCAGATTCAGCACCCCCCGGAAGGCGAGCAGGTCGGCTGCCTTCGACACCACGGCGGCCGAGCGCGGGCCGAGGAGGATGATGTCGTCGAATGGGCCCATCGCCTCGGCCTGCTCGACGACGGTGACGCTTGCCCGGTCCCCAACCCGTCCACGGATCTCCGCCAGGAGCTCGTCAGGGAGGTCGGTCAAGACGATCTCCCGCGCGCCGTCGAGGACGTTTCCCATGCGGTACGCGCGCTCGTCGCCGGCGCGCCCGAGGACCCACGTCCGGCCGCCTGTTGCGGGCGTGAGACGGCGCCGCTGCGTATAAGCGGCCTCGACGCACGCCCAGGGCTCGGTCAGAGCGGTCTCCGCGTAGCCGAGGCGGTCGTCGACCGGGATGACGTATGCGCCGTCGTCTGCAGCGAGGACCTCCGGGCCGATCAGCTGGTAGCCGATCAGGCCGCCCGGGATCGTGTAGCCATAGGCCGTGCTCTTCCCGTCCACGTAGATGTCGGGCTGGATCGCCAATCGCTGGCCGGCCCGGAAGCGGTCCGCCAATGTACTGCCCACTTCGAGGATCGTGACGGCAGCCTCGTGTCCGAGTCGCGTGGGCTCGCGCGACAGGTCGCGGCCGTACAGCTTGGGATGGTCCCCGCCGAGCCGGATGAGCTTGACGTCGGAGAAGCACAGCCCGACGGCATCCACCCGGACCAACAGCTGATCTGCCGCGGGCCGACCGACCGGCACCGGCTCGGGTCGGCCGTCACGGCCGACCGCCTCGATCCCCTTGCCGTAGACGTTCCAGCCCAGGGTCTCCGACGGCAGCCTCGCCGGCACCGCCTGGTAGGCGGCGAAGCGATCCTCGACCGCGATCACGTCGGACGCCTTACTTCGGACGAGGAAGGTCGGCGTTCTTGAGAACCCGCCCAGTGTGGTCGATGATCCCCACCTTCGTGCCGATCGTCAGCGGGTTCGCGGCGAACAGGTCGCCGCCGTTGATCGCGATCCAGCGGTAGCCGGGCAGCGGGGCGAGCCGCTTGATGGCCGGCCCGATCTCGTTGCCGGTAGCCGCCACGTTGATCCGGCCCTGCGACGCGACGAGGTCGGCGAGGCCGTCCGGGTCGGGACCGGCCTTGAGCGACGTGGAAATCGCGTTCAGGAGGCCATCGCGATCGAGACGCGCCATGTCAGGCCTCCGGCCGGTTGGTCAGGACGGCGATGACGGCGTCTGTCGCGCCATCCGCGCCCGGCCCGCGGGCCACCACGCGCACGCCGTCGCCAACTGCCGCGCCCAGGCTGAGCAGTGCGGTCATGCTCCGCGCATTGGCACGGCGGCCGTTCGCCTCGATGACGATCTCGGCGTCGAAGCCCCTGATCCGGTCGACGAGCGTCGCGGCCGGCCGTGCGTGCAGCCCGGCCGGATTGGTGATCGTGACGGTCGCCACGATCTCATCGTTTTTTGGCGGATGGCCGTTGCCTGGGGGCGCAACGCCATCCGCCGTCAGCGTTCGGTGGATCTCGGCGGCATCGGGAGTTGTCGCCAGGCGACGGCAGAGCTCCTCGTCGCCGAGGATGTTGGCGAGTCGCGACAGGACCTCGATGTGCTCTTCGGACGTCGCGGCGAGTCCGATCACGAGATATGCGGGCTCCTCTCCCCAGGGCACCCCTTCCGGGAACTGGGCGACTGCCAGGCCCGTGCGCAGGACGGCGCTCCGCGCCTCGTTCGTGCCGTGGGGCAGCGCGATCCCGTTTCCTAGGTACGTCGAGACGATCCGCTCACGCTCGCGCATTTCAGTCACATAGTCGGGCGTGACGCATCCCTCGGCGACGAGTATCGATCCGACGAGATCGATGGCTGCCGTCTGGTCCGGAGCCCTGGCGCCGACGACGACGGCCGAGGCCGACAGGACCTCGGTCGCCATCAGGATGCCAGCGGTTCGGCGACGTCCTCGCCGGCTGCGAGGCTCCGAAGCAGATACTCCGACGCGCTGTTGTTCAGGAAGTTCTTGAAGGAGAGGACCACCGCGTTGGGGGCGGCCTTGCGGGCTCGTTCGGACAGTCCCTGATGCGAGACGACCACGTCCGTATTGGGCGGGATCTCGTTCACCGGTGAGTGGATCACGCGGACATCAAGGCCGAGATCCTTGATCCGCTTCTTGAGCTGGTTCGCCCCGATGAGGCTCGAGCCCATCCCCGCCTCACAGACGAACACGACGAGCTTCACGTCGGCAGCGCGCTTCACGACCATGCTGAACTCCAGGGAGGTTGCCACCGGCCGGCAAGAGGGCCGCCGGCCGGTGGCCGAGGGACTCGAAGGCTCAGGCCGGCTGCGGCGTCGGCGTCACGACCGGGGAAGGAGCCTGGGCCTGTTCGCCCTCCTCCTCCTTGACCGGCACGAGCCGCAGGATGACCGATCCGACGGCGAACGCGACGATCGCTCCGACCGCCACGCCGCTCAGCACCGGAATGTGCTGGCCGGGTGGGGTGACGGCGAGATAGGCAAAGATGCTGCCCGGCGAGGGGGTCGCGACCAGGCCGGCGTTCGTGGTCACGAAGACGATGTCGGCCGAGATGCCACCCGCCCACATGGCCAGGATCATGATGGGGTGGGACAGGACGTACGGGAAGTAGATCTCGTGGATCCCACCCAAGAAGTGGATCACGATCGCGCCCGGCGCCGACAGCTTCGCAAGTCCCTTGCCGAAGACCGCGAACGAGAGCAGCAGCCCCAGGCCAGGGCCCGGATTGGTCTCCAGCAGGAACTCGATCGCGCGGCCGTTCTTCGCCGCGTCCGCGACACCCAGCGGCGCAAGGACGCCGTGGTTGATGGCGTTGTTCAGGAAGAGCACCTTCCCGACCTCGATCGGGATGTCGGCCAGTGGCAGAAGGCCCGCGCTGATCAGGCCGTGAACGAAGTCCCCCAGGGCATTCGAGAACGACGTCAGGAGCGGCCCGATGGCGAGCACGCCGCCGATGGCAAGCAGCGCGCCGAGGATGCCGGCCGAGAAGTTGTTCATCAACATCTCGAAGCCCATCGGGACGCGCTCGGCAAACGCCTCGTCGAACTTCTTGATGAGGAACCCGCCGAGGGGGCCGACGATCATCGCGCCGAGGAACATCGGCACGGACGAGCCCACGATGATTCCGGCGGTCACCACTGCCCCGACAACGCCACCACGATGCCCGTAGACGAGCTTGCCTCCCGTGTAGCCGAGCAACAACGGAAGCAGGTAGGTGATCATCGGGCCGACCAGCTTGGCCAGCGTCTCGTTCGGGGTCCAGCCGGTCGGGATCACGAACGCGGTGATCAATCCCCACGCGATGAAGGCCGCGATGTTGGGGATGACGATGGCGGCAAGGTTGCCGCCCAGCCGTTGGATCCGCTCCTGCACGAGCCTTACCCTCCACTCCGGGTTGTACATCCTCTCCGGGTTGTACAGGGCGGCATGATCCGCGCGGCATCCGCGTCACAACAAGTCCCCAATGTGGCCGCACCGACTTATGACAATTTCGAACCGTCGAGTCAGTGTGTCGGTTCTCCCAGCAACCGGCTGAGGCGCCGGATATCGCGCTCGCGGAGGAGCGGGCTGACCACGACGGCGGGGACCCCGTCGGCGTCCTCCTCGATCGGGACCGTGCTCACCACGACGTCGGTCGCGATGCCGTCGGGCCCGCGCTCGAAGGCGGTCTTCGAGACCACTCTCGTTACATCGACCTGCGGAAAGACCGCCAGCAGTCGCGAAACGAGGATCCACGCCGTCGCCATCCCGGCCGGGCAGACGACGGTGACGCGGATCTTCGGCCGAAGGCGGTTCCGTTCGAGGGAGCCCGCGAGGTACATCGTCAGGAAGCCGATCTCATCGGCCGGGACGCCGGTATCGCCAAGCGGCGCGACCTCGGCGGCGATCCGGGCTGCGGCCTCATACACGTCGGGGTATCGCTCGCGGACTTCGTGTGCAAGCGGATTGCTGACGGGCAGGCCGTAGCGCAACCGGACCCGCAGCCTGCGCAGGTGCTCCGCCAGGCTACGGCGGAGCTGGTCGTCATCGGCCAGCGAGGGGTGAAGGTGCCGTGCGGCCGCCGCGACGAAGCGGTCGATCGGCTCCATCTCATCGTCTTCGGTCCCGGCCGGCCTCTCCCCTACCTCCACGAAGCCCAGGAGGAATTCGGTGATCGCCGCGACGTCCGAGTCGCCCACCACGCCGCCGCCGGTTCGCTCCATCGCGGCGGCGATGCGGCCGGCGACGTCGGCAACGGGGTGGTCGATGAGCGATCGAAGCTGGCCGCTCTGGAACTCGGCGGTCCGGCCGGCCTGGATCCGTCTCGCCACGATCGCCAGGTACAGCGTCGCGAGGATCGTGCCCGCCTCGTTCTCGTCCATCTCGCGGAGCTGGTCGAGCAGGATCGCGCGATGCGCCCCGAGGTCGAGCTGGGCAGTGAAGCTCGCCACCCCGAGAGAGCGGTCCTCGACCGGTGCGGCCCCCCGCTCGCCACTCGCCTGGCTCAGCAGCACTTCAGGCGGCACCGCCTCGAGCACGAGCGCGAGCAGGCCCTTGCGGACGTCGCTTTCGGGGCCGCGGACCACGAGACCGACGCCCGGCACGTGCTGCAGATGGAGGTGATGGTTCTCGAGCCAGGCCTCGGCCGCCCGGACGTCGCGCCGCACGGTCGCTCGCGAGGCTCCCAGCTCCGTCTCGAGGTCGGCCAGGTGGACCGGCTCGGGGGCCCGGTCGAGCAGAACGGCGAGGGCCCGAAGCTTGCGGTCGGCGGTGCTCAGGACCTGCGGCCCCGCCTCATCGTCGAGGTCCGACAGGAGCTTCGCTCGCCGGTCCTCCTCGCCCTGGATCCAGATGCCAACTCCGCGCCGACGGCCAAGGCGCAGTCCGGCGCTACGCAGGTAGGTTTCGATCGACGGGAGGTTGTAGCGCACTACCCGGGTTGTAAGCCGGAGCGCGGTGGCGATCTCCTCGACGCTCTCGGGTCCGGCCTCGGACAGCAGATGGCGAGCGATCCGCGCCTGGCGGCTGTCGAGTGGCAGCGGCGCGCTCATCGTGGACCTCGATTGTCCAGTTGGTGCTGCACGGCATGAGTATGGCCTTCGCTTTCCCTTCCGCCGTGGGCGCCAGATGCCCTCGTTCCTCGACATCGCCCAGACTGGTACTCCCGCGCCTGCCAGGACGATTGCGAGCGCAGCAGGCGGAGATCGCGTACGCAATCTCGCCGCCGAACTTCCGACGAGGCAGCCCCGCGCGACCAACGCCCGCACGCGACCAACCCGCGCCCGTATCGAGCTGACTGGTGACCCACACCTGAGCTCGCCGATGGGCCCCGGCTCGACCCTGCTCCAGCCCGTGGCGTAGCCTCCGGACGTGACGTCGCGCCGGGAGTTCGACCTCAACATCGAGCGCGTCCTGGAGAACTGGACGGTCGCGCATGCGATCCGCGAGGTGATCGCGAACGCGCTCGACGAGGCGGCCCTGACAGGCACCGGGGATCCCGAAATCGCGAAGGACGCCGCGGGTCGCTGGCACGTTCGCGACTTCGGACGCGGGCTCCGCTACGAGCACCTCACCCAGAAGGAGAACCGGGAGAAGCTGGCCAACCCGGAGAAGGTCGTCGGCAAGTTCGGCGTCGGGCTGAAGGACGCCCTGGCGACGTTCGACCGCCGGGGGGTCGGTGTCCGCATCCGATCGCGGTTCGGCGACATCACCACAGAGAAGCAGGCCAAGCACGGCTTCACCGACATCACCACACTGCACGCGGTCATCGACGAGCCGTCTGATCCGGGCATGACGGGCACCGACGTCGAGCTCACCGGTGCGACAGACGAGGACGTGGAAGCGGCCAAGTCCCTGTTCCGCCACTACGCCGGCGACGAGGTCCTCGAGGAGACCCCGTACGGCGTCGTCCTCGCCCGGCCGAGATGGGCGGCCCGCATCTACGTCAACGGCCTGCGCGTCGCCGAGGAGCGCAACTACCTCTTCAGCTACGACATCACCTCACCCACGAAGGCTCTGCGGGCCGCGCTCAACCGCGAGCGATCGAACGTCGGCCGGACCGCCTACACGGACCGGGTCAAGGCGATCGTGCTGGCTGCGACCTCGGAGCGGGTGGCCAGCGCTCTGGCCGAGGATCTCTCGAAGTTCGAGACCGGGCGCTGGCACGACGAGGTGCAGCTGGTCGACGTCGGAGTGCATGCCTGCCAGGTCCTCAACGCGAGTGGCAAGGTCATCTTCCTCACGCCCCAGGAGCTCAACGCCGCGCGCGACTTCGTGGACCGGGCGCGCAACGACGGATATCGGGTTGTGGTCGTACCGCAGAACATCCGGCGCAAGCTCGCCGGGGCGGTCGACATCACCGGTGCGCCGATCGTCGACCTCGATCGCTTCAAGGCGCAGTGGAACGAGAGCTTCCAGTTCTCGTTCGTCGACCCGGCCGACCTGTCGCCCGGGGAACGCGCGATCTTCGACCGGACGGACGAGATCCTGGCCCTGCGCGGCGGCGGACGGCCGTCCAGGCTCCGGGAGATCCTCGTCTCGACGACGATGCGCCTCGGCGCGAGCGGTTATGCAGAGGCTGCCGGCGTGTGGGAACCCAGGGAAGGCCGAATCGTCATCAAGCGCGAGCAGTTGGCTTCGCTCGAGGCGTACGCGGGTACGCTCCTCCACGAGGTCGCCCACGCTGTCAGCGGGACGCCGGACGTCAGCGCGGGGTTCGAGGACGCCCTGACCTCCGAGGTCGGGGCGGTCGCGACGACCGCCGTGGGCCGGGACGGTCAGCCCAAACCAGCGCCGGGGTCGGCGGCGAAGCCGAGGTAGACCGCGCCCGACGCGAACCTGCGGGACGCGATCCGCCGGAGGCCGATCGGCCGCTCGAGCGACGGGAAGAACGGGACCTCGTCGTCCTGGCGAATGGGTGATACCTTCGACCGACGCTCCCCGCGCCCGGGGCGTCAGGGAACGGTAGCCCGCACGGCCCACGTCCGCCACCGAGTCGCCAGCGAGGACGGCAATGGTTGGAGAGCTCGCGCCCGCGCTCAACGGCTCCGCGCTCGCATCGTTCCGTGATGCGTTCCGGGGACCGATCGTCCTGCCTGCCGACGATGGGTACGACGATGCCCGGCGCGTGTGGAACGGGATGATCGACCGGCGGCCGGCGCTCATCGCCCGCGCGATCGATGTGGCGGACATCGCGTCCGCGGTGCGGTTCGGCCGGGAGAAGGACTTGCCGATCGCGGTGCGAAGTGGCGGACACAGCCTGCCGGGGCTCTCGACCTGTGACGATGGCATCGTCATCGACGTCTCGCGTCTGACCGGCGCCAGCGTGGATCCTGACCGACGCACGGCGCGGGTGAACGGCGGGGCGCTGCTCGGCGAGCTGGACGACGCGGCACAGGCCTACGGGCTTGCCTGCCCGGTGGGGGTCGTCAGCCACACGGGCGTCGCGGGACTGACATTGGGCGGTGGCGTTGGCCGGCTGCAGCGGAAGCTCGGTCTGACCATCGACAACCTGCGTGCGGTCGAGCTCGTGACGGCTGATGGCCGCCAGGTTCGAGCCAGCGCGGAGGACAACGCCGATCTGTTCTGGGGCCTTCGCGGTGCGGGCTGGAACTTCGGGATCGCGACCGGATTCGAATTCGACTTGCATCCCGTCGGCCCGAACCTGACGCGGGTGCTCCTGATCCATCCGTTCTCCGCCGCGCCCGAGCTGTTCGCGTTCTTCCGCGACTTCGCAGCCACCGCGCCGTGGGAGATTTCCGGCCTCGTCACGACCTTTCACGCGCTCCCGGCCGAAGACTTTCCGCCGGAGGTCGCGGGCCAGCTGGTGGCCGCGATCTCGGTTACCTACTGCGGCCGGCCGGAGGACGCGGACCGAGACCTCGCCCCGCTGACTGCCTTCGGCAAGCCCGTGGTCGCTACGGTCCAGCCGCAGCCCTACCTCGAAGTCCAGCGCATCTTCGACGACGAAATGGCGTGGGGCCACCGGGTGTATGCCAAAAGCGTGTACGTCGACTCGGCACCGGACAGATTGATCGGGGCCCTCGTGGACGTGGCGTCCGCCATGCCGACCGGCGGCAGCGCGTTCATCGGCGCACTCGGCGGTGCGATCGCGAGCGTGCCCGAGGACGCGACGGCTTACGCAGGACGAAGCGCGGCGTTCGAGGTCGGCGTCGACTGCACGTGGGACGATCCAGCGCTCGACGCGGACTTCGTCACCTGGGCCCGCACGGCGATGAAAGGCATCGAGCCGTATCGCACGACGGGCGTTTATGCCAACTCGCTGGGCGACGCCGGTGAGGACATCGCCCGGGCGATCTACGGCGACGCGAAGTACGAACGCCTTCGCGCCCTCAAGCGAACGTGGGACCCGGACAACGTCTTCCGGCTGAACCAGAACATTCGCCCCTAGCGCTCGAGGTCTTGAAAGACCTTTGGCATGCATCTGCGATGCTTCCGTGATCGTCGTGCGCCGTCGGGGGACGAAGACTGGGCCAAGAGGCCGATCGTGCACCCCACTCCGACCCTGGTTGTGAACCCGGCCGATGACCCGCTCTTTGCCCAGTACGCCCGGATCCTCGTCGATCATGGCGTTTCGTCGATGGAAGAGCTGGAGCGTCGCCTTCACGGCCTGTACCCGACGGCAGCGGTGCACGCACGCGAGCTCACCGGCGAGGCGAATCTGATCTGGTATCTCTACCGGGACGGACGTTGGGTGCCTCCCGAGAGTGGAGCGCAGGGTATGGGAGACCATCGGCATGACCGACCCCCGAGACGATCTTCGAGCGACCGAGCAGTCCATTGGCACCGATGCCGAACGGCTGCAATCGCTCGAAGACGAAAAGGCCCGCCTTGATCCCGCGGATCCTGAGGTCGCGCGCCTGTCGGAGCAGGCCGAACGGCTGACCGCCGAGTTGAAGGAGAAGGGCACCGCCGAGCGGGAGCTCAGTGAGGAGGTCAGCGGCTCGAGTCACTGATCGAGCGAGGCTCATTAGACCACTTCGGCCTTCGCGGCGGCGAGGTCGATCTCGTTCGTCTTGAGCAATGCCAGGTAGATCGGGTACCGCTCGCGCCACGCGTCAAACTTCCGGTCGATCTGCCCGTCCGGTGACGGCGACGAGACGCTAATTTCGAGCGTAGCCCGGCCAGGTCCGGAGCTATACCGGCCATGCCCACCGAGCCGCGCGCGTCGGAGCTGGCCTTCGTACGCAGGAGATCAACGCCACAATGGCGCCTGTGTCCGGTCCGGCGGTCCTCCCCTCCGAGCGCCGCGGCTCACCCGCCGTGCCCTGGCCCGTGCTCCTGGTCGCTGGCCTGATGCTCCTCGGGCTGCTCCTGTTTTCGGGCGCCTATGGGTTCCACGGCGACGAGATGTACTTCATCGTGGCGGGCCAGCATCCAGCCTTCGGCTACGTGGACCAGCCGCCACTGACACCGCTGCTCTCGGCCGTCTCCGTGGCACTGCTGGGAATCACGCCAACGGCCGTGCGGGTGCTGCCCGCGCTCGAAATGGCGCTCGTCGTCATTGTGGTCGCGCTCATCGCGCGGGACCTGGGCGGTTCGCGACGCGCGCAGGTGCTCGCGGCCGTGATCGCGGCCGTATCGGGCTATCTGGGCGCAGGCCATCTCGACACCACGACCGAGCCGGACCTGCTGGCCTCGGCGGTCATCGTGTGGCTCCTCGTGAAGCTCCTCGCGGGCGGAGACCAGCGCCTGTGGATCGTCCTGGGAGTCGTGACGGGGATCGGGCTGGAAAATAAGGACACGCTCCTGTTCCTCGGTGCAGGGCTCGCGGTCGGAGTGATCGTCGCCCGGCGCTGGGACGTGCTCCGATCACCATGGCCGTGGGCCGCGATCGCGATCGCACTGTTGTTATGGGCGCCCAACCTCGCGTGGCAGGCGACCAACGGCTGGCCGCAGCTCGCGATGGCTTCTGCGATCGCGAGCTACGCCGGCGACAACCGGGCGCAGGTGATTCCGCTCATCTGGCTGTTCACCGGGCCTGTGCTCTTCCCGGTGAGTGCAGCTGGCCTGGCGTGGACCCTTGGTGCGAGGGAGGCGGCGCCGTGGCGGACGATTGGAATCGGCGCCTTGGTTGCGCTCGTACTAGTCGTTGTCACGGGGGGCAAGGCGTACTACGTGATCGGGACGGCGGCGATGTTCATGGCTGCCGGCGGAATCGTCCTCGACCGATGGCTGGCACGTGGGCATTCGCCTGCCAAGGCGGCAGGCCTGGCTGTCGCGGCGACCTTGTCGGGAGCCCTCATCGCCCTGCTGACCTTGCCGATCCTGCCAGTCGCCACCTATGCCAGGACGTCTCTACCGGCCGAGGTTCCCGACACTGCGAACCAGATCGGCTGGCCACAGTTTGTGGCGACAGTCGAGGGCGTGGTTGCTGCACTACCTGCCGACGAGCGCGGGCGGGCAGTCATCCTCGCCAACGATTACAGCGAAGCGAGCCCGCTCATCCTGCTTGGCCACGGGCTGCCTCCGGTCTATTCCGGCCACAACTCGATGTGGAGTTGGGGACCTCCACCGGCCGACCGCTCGGTGGTTGTCCATGTGGGCGATTGGCGCCCGGCCGACTGGAGTGCCTTCTTCGTTGACTGCCGCGACGTCGCGCACATCGACAACGGGCTCGGGATCGAGAACGGGGAGCAAGGGGAGCCGATCAGCGTGTGCCTCGGCTTGCGCCAGCCCTGGGCTGCGATGTGGCCGGCGCTTCGGACGATCAGCTAGCCGCGTCTCGGGCTCGGCCGCAAATCACGCCGGGGCACGGAACGTCGACAGCGGAACCATGAGGGTGACGACGCCCTTGTTGGCAGCGTAGGCCTCGTCGCTCGCGGAACCGGCCGTCCAGAGGGTCACCGTCCCGGCCAGGCCGACATCGACCAGGTACGCGAGGCGCCTTGTGCCGGGAGGAAGACCGGACTTGTCCGACGTGCTGGTCGCCTCCACCCGCGCAGCCTGGAGGCTGTCGACCGTGAGGTCGGCCTTGTCGCTGACGGTCCACGAAGCGGGGTCGGTCGCCGCCGCCAGCGCATCGGCGAATGCTGTCTCCTCGATCGAGGCGCGGACCGCGGTCTCCAGGGTGCTGGGATCTGACGGGACGGTGATGGACGCCGGGTCGAAGTAGCGGCAGGCGAGCTCCGGAGGTGCAGCGACCGTCGACCACGATCCGGGATAGACGAGCGTCGCGACCGAGGCGCCATCGGCTGTCTTGAGCTCGCAGTCCGCGGTCGACACGAGCGGAGCGGAGGGCGCGGGGGACTGTCCGGCTGTGGGCTGGGCGGTCGGCTTCGCGGTGGGCTTGGCGGTCGGCGCGGTTGTCGCGGTCTCCGTCGGCGTGGCCTTGACGGTCGGCGACGGGGAGGGTTCGGTTGTCCGGCTGGCCGACGGCGCCGGGCTCGACGATGGCGACGGCTCGGTTGGTGGCGGAACGAGGGCGACGTTCATGGATCCGGACGAGTCGGTCAGGTTTACCCCGCTCGCCCGCGTATCGACGAAAGCGGCGCCCTGCAGCGCTTCCAGGAAGCTCGTCTCCTGCTTGGCCAACTCTTCGGGGCACGTATTGGAAGTCGTGGCCAGGCGCCCGATGCGAATGATGTTGCCGTTGGTTCCGTACGTGCCACTGAACGAATTGCAGCCGCCAAAGCCGCCGACACTCGCGATGCCGAACACCACGTCGAGATCAGAGCCTTCGCGCGGTGCCGCTACCTTGCCGGGTGCCGAGGCAAACGACTCCACTTGCCACGTGCCGCGGACGGGGTTCCGCGGTGCCGCGTCGAAGACCAGGGTCGTCGAGCCCTCGCCGAAGACGGTAAGAGTCGCGAGACGGGCGGTGTAGAAGCGGCTGCCGTTCAGCTGCGCGAGATACGCCTGCTCGAGGTTCATGGCCTCTTCGGAACAGGCCGTCTGCGTGGCCGCCGGCTGGGCGATGGTGAGTCGCCGGCCTCCAGCGTGGTAGAGCGCGTCGAACTCGTTGCAGCCCGCGAACCCGTGCAGCCGGTAATTGTCGAACTCGGCGTCCGCGTACAGCGTGTCTGGGACCAGGGTGAGCGCGCCGTCCTTCTCGTACGACCGAAGGACCCAATCCGTACCTGCGAGCTCGCCGCCGGAGCCGTCCCCGCCCACACAGGCGGCCGACACCAGTGCCGCGACGGCGATCAGCGCAAGGATCGACCTCGCGCGCACTGTCGTCCCCCCGCGCGATGGGACCCTGCTACTCGTTCCTGATCGCGACGAATCGGGCCACGAGCCGCGGGAAGCGGATGGTTGCCATCCAGCCGATGGCGACGATCAACGCCCCGATCGACGTGAGGCGGAGCGCGTCGACGAGCGAGTCCATGGCGTTCACTCCTATGCGGTTCGCGCCATTCTTGCGGCGCGAGATCACCGCGGCATCATCAAGAAGGGATGAGGGCGCGAGCGCGATATCGACGCCAGCTGTCCATTTCGGCGCCGCGCATTCGTAGCGAGTGTGACCGGCGGGACGGACCCGCCGCCACACAGGAGAATTCTGGAATGCCTCATTACATGCTCGCCGCCCATACACGCCAGGAGGACACCGTCCCGGCTCTTACCGATGAGGAGATGAAGGCTTCGTGGCAGCGGATCCAGCGGGTCGAGGTGGACCTGAAGTCAGCCAACGCGTGGGTCTTCTCCGCCCGGCTCCACGATCCGGACACGGCAACCGTCGTCCGGGTGTCGAACGGCGACGTCCTCACGACCGACGGGCCGTTCGCCGAGTCGAAGGACCACCTCGGCGGCTTCTATGTCATTGAGGCCGCCGATCTGGATGAGGCGCTCGCCTGGGCCGCGAAGGTCTCCGAAGCTATCGGCAATCCGATCGAAGTCCGGCCCTTCGCGGGAGTTGCCTGGGAGCCTGGTGGCTGACGGCGGTCGGACGAGCGGGACGCCGAGCCCGATCGATCCCTCTGAGGTCGGCCGGATCTTCCGCGAGGAGTCCGGCCGATCCATCGCCTCTCTCATCCGGCTCTTCGGCGACATCGACGTCGCCGAGGATGCTGTCCAGGACGCGTTCGCGATCGCCCTTGAGCGCTGGCCGGTCCACGGCCTCCCGCCAAACCCAGGCGGCTGGGTCACGACCACCGCACGGAACCGCGCCATCGATCGTCTGCGCCGCGCGGCACGAGAGCGGGAGCTGCTGGGCCAGGCGTCCGTGATGGGCCCGCAGCCCTTCGATCGCGACGTGCCCGAGGAGGTTGGGCCCGTGCAGGACGACCGGCTGCGGCTCATTTTCACCTGCTGCCACCCCGCGCTCGCGGCCGAGGCCCAGGTCGCGCTGACGCTGCGGCTGCTCGGCGGACTCTCGACCAGCGAGGTCGCCTCAGCTTTCCTTGTCCCTGAGCCGACGATGGAAAAGCGCCTCGTCAGAGCCAAGCACAAGATCAGGGCCGCACGAGTGCCGTACCGTATTCCCGAAGATCACGAGCTGCCGGCGAGGCTCCCGCCCGTCCTCGCCGTCTTCTACCTCATCTACAACGCCGGGCTGAACGGACGTGCTCTGTCCGCCTTGTGCGCGGAGGCGATTCGTCTCGCCGCGGTCCTCGTAGAGCTCATGCCAGACGAAGGCGAGGTTGCAGGCCTTTTGGCCCTGCTGCTCCTGATCGAGGCACGGCGGGCAGCCCGGACCGCGCCCGACGGTTCGCTCGTTCTCCTGGCGGACCAGGATCGATCGCGCTGGGACCGCGGCCTCATGGCGGAGGGCCACGCGATCGTGCGCGCCTGCCTCCGACGCAACCGGCCCGGCCCGTACCAGATCCAGGCTGCGATCAACGCGGTGCATGCCGACGCGGCGACCTTCCAGGAGACCGATTGGGCGCAGATCGTCGGCCTCTACGACCAGTTGCTCGCGATGACCCCGACGCCTGTCGTTGCGCTCAACCGCGCCGTCGCGGTCGGGGAGGTAGCCGGTCCAGCCGCGGCCCTTGCGCTTGTCGAGGACCTGGAACTCGACGGTTACCACCCGTTCCACGCAACCCGAGCCGACCTCCTCTGGCGGGTGGGCCGAAGGGCGGAGGCTGGCATCGAATTCCAGCGGGCGGCCGAGGTCGCGCCAACCGAGGCCGAGCGCGAGTTCTTCAGGCTTGGGGGCCGCTGGGGCGCTCGGTCTCGTTGATCGAAGGCCCGGCGGTCGCGTCGGCCAGTTCACTCGCCTCGAGCTCCCGGGAGACAAACGCCCTGTTTTCAACTGGTGGAGCTCCCCCGAGAGCCCGCAATTCACCGGGCTCCAACAAGCGCGAAACCGCGACTCCGAGGACAAGCGCCCAGAAAAACGGCCCCAGCCCGAGCAACGTCAGGCTCGACTGGACCACGACGAAGGCGACCAGGGGCCCCAGCACGAGCGGTCCGGCCACGACCTGCTTGAGTGACGTGGCCAGGACGCCCAGCAGGGCGAGCCCGGCCAATCCCTGGACAAGCGGCCCGGGCAGGAAGGTGACCAGGCCCACGGCAACGCCGGCGAACAGCCCGATGACGATGAGAGCAATCCCAGCGGCCGTGGCGGCCCGAACCCGCCTGTCGGACGCACCGCACTCGGGCCCGGCCACCAACGGCATGATCGGCAGCGGGACCGAGACGGCATTGGGCCCGAGGAACGACAGGGCGACCGTACCAACGCCACTGACCAGGTCGATCTCACGCTCGGGCGGGTCGTAGCCCTGGCTCCTGAGAAAGACCAGGGATGGAAGGTTCGCCTGGAGCACCATGATCGCGATCACGATCGGAGTCACGGTCACCAGGGCCTCGACGGAGAAGGTCGGCAGCGTGACGGCGAGTTGAGGCAACGAAAAGGTCGGTGGTAAACCCAGCTTGCCGGTTGCCGCGGCGAGAGTCACGCCGACCACGAGCGCCGGCAGAAGCGGGGTGACCGATGACAGGAACCGGCGACCCAGGAGATAGCCGGCGAGTGCACCGCCGACGACCAGTGGGTCCTGTCCCACGTTCGTGAACAGGCGGACGACGAACGGCAGTACGGCTCCTGCCAGCAAGCCCACGACGATGGGTGGCGGTACGAGCCGGGTCAGCCTGCGGGTGAGCCCAGCGACCCCGAGGGCCGCGACGGCGGCGCCGGCAACAACCGACGCGCCGGCAAGCGCGGGAAAGGACACGTGGCGGGCTTCGGACGCGAACAGGATGATGGCGAAGACATTCCCCGTTAGGACGAGTGGTTGATGGTGGCGGATCGCGAGCCACAGGCCGAGGATGCCGGGACCGGCGTAGAGCGCGAAAACCCAGCTCGATAGCTGCCCGGTCGAGAGCCCGAGCGACGGAGCCGCGCTGAGTGGGATCGTGAGTACCGCGAGAAAGACCATGACCGCCGGCAGTGCGGCGGCCACGGAATCAAAGGCGGCCCGGGGCCCCGTGACGACTCGTTCCGTGCGGTTCGGTGCCTGCACGGACGTAACTTACTGAGTCGGTCTGGTCCCGAGGCACTGGCGGGCGTTGACGGCGGCCTGCCCGTCGGATCAGCCGACCGCGACGGGCTCCAGCCGGCGCCGGAGATGTAGGCCGGTCAGCGAGCCTTCGGTCCGGGCCAGCTCCGCCGGCGGCCCCTCGAAGATCACCCGCCCGCCGTCGTGGCCCCCGCCGGGCCCCAGGTCAATCACCCAGTCCGCCCGGGCAACGACATCGAGGTTGTGCTCGATGACGATGACCGTCCGTCCGCTCTCGACGAGCCGGTCAAGCAGGCCGATGAGGTTGTCGACGTCCTGCAGGTGGAGCCCGGTCGTCGGCTCGTCGAGGACATAGACCTCCGTGTCGCCCGACATCTCGATCGCCAGCTTGAGCCGCTGGCGCTCGCCGCCTGAAAGCGTGTCGAGCTCCTGGCCGAGCGAGATGTAGCCAAGCCCGACGTCGGCCAGGCGGTCCAGCATGACCTTGACGGGCCGCTCGCCGAAGAAGTCGCGCGCCTCCTCGACCGGCAGCGCGAGGGCCTCAACGATGTTCCGGCCCCGGAGTCGGTACTCGAGGACGTCGTCGGTGAAGCGCCGGCCTTCGCAGACCTCACAGACGCTGACGACCTCGGACATGAACCCGAGGCTGGTGTAGGTCTTGCCCAGGCCGTTGCAGTTCTGGCACGCGCCCTCGGAGTTCGCGCTGAAGAGCGCCGCCTTGACGCCATTCACCTTCGCGAACGCCGACCGGATCGGGTCGAGGATGCCGGTGTACGTCGCGGGGTTCGAGCGCCGCGAGCCCCGGATCGCGGACTGGTCGACGACCGTCACCGACGGGTCGGTCCGGGGCAGACAGCCATGGATCAGCGAGCTCTTGCCGGAGCCGGCGACCCCGGTCACCGCGACGAGCAGCCCGAGCGGCACGTCGACCGAGACGTCCTTGAGGTTGTGGAGCCGGGCGTGCCGGATGGGGATCGAGCCGCGCGCCACGCGCGGCGCCACCTTCAGCTCCTGGCGGGTCTCGAGATGACGGCCCGTGGTGGTTCCGGACGCGGCGAGGCCGTCAACCGTGCCCTCGAACACGATGGTTCCGCCGTGGGGGCCGGCGCCCGGGCCCATGTCAACGACGTGGTCCGCGATCCGGATCACCTCCGGGTCGTGCTCGACGACGAGGACCGTGTTGCCCTTGTCGCGGAGACGGCGGAGGAGCGCATTCATCCGCTCGACGTCGTGAGCGTGGAGCCCGATCGTCGGCTCGTCGAAGACGTAGGTGACGTCGGTCAGCGCCGAGCCGACGTGGCGGATCATCCGCGTCCGTTGCGCTTCGCCGCCGGAGAGGGTGCCCGACGGCCGGTCCAGGCTCAGGTAGCCGAGGCCGATCGCCACGAAGGCGTCGAGGGTGTCGCGGAGCGTCGCGAGGAGCGGCGCGACCCCCGGGTTATCGAGACCTCGCACCCACGCCGCGAGGTCGCTGATCTGCATCGCGCAGGCGTCGGCGATGTTGATGCCGGCGATCCGTGACGATCGGGCCGCCTCGTTGAGCCGCGTGCCGCCACAGGCGGGGCAGGCGCTGAACGTCACGGCGCGCTCCACGAACGCACGGATGTGGGGCTGGAGCGCATCGACATCCTTGGACAGGAACGCCTTCTGGACGCGCGGGACCAGCCCCTCGTAGGTCAGGTTGATCCCGTTGATCCGGACCTTCACGGGCTCCTTGTGGAGGAAGTCGTGGAGCTCGGCCTCGCTGTAGTCCCGGATCGGCTTGTCCGGGTCGAAGAAGCCGGATTCGCTGAACATCCGCGTCGACCAGCCATCGGCGGTGTAGCCGGGGACGGTGATCGCACCCTGCGCGAGGGACTTGCTCTCGTCGTAGAGCTGACTCAGGTCGATGTCGTTCGCGAAGCCCATGCCTTCGCAGCGCGGGCACATCCCGCCCGCGACGCTGAAGCTGCGGCTGATCGTCTCGCCGTCGCCGCGGTCGATCTTCAGCGCACCGGCGCCGCTGACCGAAGGAATGTTGAACGAGAACGCCTGGGGGCCGCCGATATGGGGCTGGCCGCGACGGGCGAACAGGATTCGGAGGAGGGCATTCGTGTCGGTGACCGTGCCAACCGTCGATCGGACGTTTGCTCCCATTCGCTCCTGGTCGACGAGGATCGCGGTCGTCAGCCCGTCGAGCGAGTCGACGTCCGGTCGGGCCAGCGTCGGCATGAAGCCCTGGACGAAGGAGCTGTAGGTCTCGTTGATGAGCCGCTGCGACTCGGCGGCGATCGTCCCGAACACGAGCGAGCTCTTGCCCGAGCCGGAAACGCCGGTGAACACGGTCAGCCGGCGCTTCGGGATATCAAGGCTGATGTCGCGGAGATTGTTCTCGCGGGCGCCCCGGACCGCGATGGCTCCGAAGGCGCCCCACCTGCCGTCCGAGGTCAACCCGCAGCCTTCTTGATGAGCTCGGCGATGCGGTCCTGCACGCCAGGCGTCAGCTCGATCACCGCGAATTCGGTCGCCCACATCTTGCCGTCGTCCAGCGCGGCATCTGGCTGGAAGCCGAAGGTCGAGTAGCGGACCTTGAACTTCGACTTGGGCTTGTAGAAGGCGATGACCTTGCCGTCCTTGCCGGCCCTCGCGTACGCCGGCATGCCGTAGTACGTCTTCGGCACGAGGGCCGGCGCGGCGGTCATCACGATCTCGTGGATCCGCTCGCCCATGGCGCGATCGTCGGCGGGCATCTTGGCGAGGCTTTCGCGCAGGTCGGCCTCGCCGTCCGCGCGCTCCTGGGCGGGGCTGCGGCCAGCGGCCGACTTTCGCTCGCGCGCGGTCGCGGCGACCGCTGCGCGCTCTTCCTCAGTGAACACCTTGTCGTCGTTGCGCGTCACGTAGCGGTTCTTCGTTGCCTGGTTGGTCGGCATCTCGGGTACTCCCTTGTCTGGCGTGATTGTCGTGGGCGGGCTCAGGCCGTCGCCTTCTGGGGGACCTTCCCCTGCTGCAGGATCCGGATCGGGTTCCCGAACGGATCGCGGACGCCCATGTCAGTGCCGTAGAAGTGATCCGTGGGCTCCTGGGTGAAGTCGGTGACGCCGCGCGACTTGAGCTCCTCGTAGAGGCCGCGGGCATCGTCGGTGATGAACACGAGCCCGCCGAGCGCGCCCTTGGTGATGAGCTCGCGAAGCTGCGCCGCGGTCGCTTCGTCGTGCAGCGGCGAACCCGGCTGCTCCAGCGAAACCTCGGTGCCCGGCTGGCCCGGGACCCGGATGGTCAGCCAGCGGTAGTCACCCTGGCGGACGTCGTTGCCCTTCTCGAGCCCGAGCTTGTTGACGTAGAAGTCGAGCGCCTCCTCCTTGTCGAGGACATAGATCGATGCCACGTTGAGCCTGGTGATCATCTCGTGGGTTCTCCTCTGTGTGTGGATGCAAGCGTCACTGACCCTAGGGGACTGAGGCCGAAATCGCTTCTCCAAAACTGCTCGATTGCGCCATCTCTCCGACCGCCGGACGCGGTCGCATCGCGGCCAGCTGGACGCAGTGGGGCGCGATGATCGGCCCATGCCCTTGCCGGTAGATCGACGGTGGCTCGCCCACGATCTCGTGGAAGGTTCGGCTGAACGTGCCGAGGCTGGTGAAACCGACGTCGAAGCAGATATCGGTGACGCTTCTCTCGGTCTCGCGCAGCAGGAACATCGAACGCTCGACGCGCCGCCGCTGCAGGTAACGGTGGGGCGTCTCTCCAAAGACCGAGCGAAAGCTGCGGCTGAAATGCGCGGGCGAGACGTGGGCCACAGCCGCGACCGTGCGGACGTCCAGCGGCTCCGCGTAGGCGCGGTCCATCGCGTCGCGGGCGCGCAGCAGGCGCCGGTTGAAGTCCTCGACTTCGCGGGTCACAGTGCAACGATAGCCAGAGTCGCCGGGTACCCGGGTTCGGCGTACCCTCGACTCAGTCGAGGAGGCACGGCTTGGCGACTGTTGAAAGCGCGCTGCAGACCCAGATCCGGAACATCGAGGCCCAGTACGGGCGGTCAATGGGCGAGTGGACCGAGCTCATTCGGGCGAGCGGGCTCACTCGGCACGGCCAGATCGTCGCGATGCTCAAGCAAGACCACGGGCTGAGCCACGGTTCGGCGAATCGCGTGGCACTCGTCGCGCTGGCGGCGCTGGACGGTCAGGGTTCCACCTCGACTCCTGCGGGCTCCGTCGGCAGTGGCGGCTCGCCGTCCGGCGGCGGTTCGACTGCGGTGGCCGATCCCACCGACCAGCTCTATTCCGATCGGCCCAAGCTCCGACCGATCCACGACCGTCTGATGACCGAGATCAGGAGCCTCGGCCCCGACATCGAGGTCGCACCGAAGAAGGGTTATCTCAGCCTCCGCCGCCGGACGCAGTTCGCGATGATCAAGCCGGCGGCCGGGCACATCGACCTCGGTCTGATCCTTCCGGATTCGCCGGTCACCGACCGCTTCGAGTCAGCGGCAACGTGGAACGCGCTGTTCAGCCACCGGATCAGGGTTCGATCGACCGACGACATCGAGACGGAGCTGTCGATCTGGATCGCGCGCGCATACGACCGCGCCGGCTGACGGCCATCGTGGCGCCCGCCGCCAAGGCGTAGCCGTTTTTCGGTCCGCACAATCGGAGCCCGTTGCGGCTGCGCCTCACGGACCAGCGTAGGCTCCCGTCGTGACGGTTGAGAGCGGCCAGGCAACTGGACGAGCGCTGACGATTGAAGAGCTCGCACGTGAGGCCGAGACGACACCCGAATACATCGGAAGGCTGCTCGAAGCGGGTGCAATCCAGGCCAACCCCGACGGCTCGCACGACGTCGAAAACCTTCTGCGTGTTCGTTTGACGCTGGCTCTCGCCGCCGGCGGCATCGATCTCGATGACCTGATGACGGTCATTCGCAGCGGAGCCATGCAACTCGACTGGGTCGCGCGGCTCTGGACCGTCGCCCGCCCCACCGGCCGAACCTTTGCCGACTTCGCTGATTCACTGGGCGGTCGTGCCTCCCAGTTGCCCGCCATCTACGCGGCATTCGGGCTCGCGGTCCCGCCGCCAGGGATGGCCATGCGAGCCGCCACCGCCTTGGGCCTGTGCCGCGCGGCCACGAGACTCGCCGCTACCGTCTCGGGCGAAGGCCCACGGTCGCCAGCTCGGCACGAGCGAGCCGATCGTGACGCCCCGACGCGAAGTCGCCGAACGGGTCGGGGGAAAACTGCAGGAGCGTCTGGTAGTCAAGGGAATAGAGGGCGCGTGCTGCGAGAATCTTCTCCGCCATGTGGGGCGAGACCCGCGGCGAACGAGCGACCCGGTGCGCCGCACGAAGCCGACGAAGACGACGCAGTCGCCACGGAACGTACCTCGACAGCCAGGGGACGAGGGGCACGGCAAGGACCAGGAGCGAAATCACCGCCGCGAGCACGAGGATGAGGGTCTCGAGTTCGCTCCCGAAATCGACGAACGGATTTGCCGCGGCCGTGATCGAGCTCTTGACGACAGCGCTGAGGTTCTCGCCCACGACAGGGACGCCGCTGGTGTTGGCGCTGATCTCGCCGGCCGCAAGGCGCAGGTTGACGCCGCCGTCGTGGACGAGCCGGGCCGCCTGGGCGAAGCTCGAGATGAGAACGTAGAGCCGCCAGGCGATCGACGCCCAGAAGATCAACCACAGGGCCGTAGCAGCATCAGCAACGACCTCGCGGCTCTGCGCCGACGGGAGCTCGCTCCAAATCTTCACGTTGCCGCCTCCAGCGTCCTTGCATCGGCGATCCGAATCGCGCGAGCGATGATAGGCGCGGGGTGGCTCGCCAGAACCCTCCTGCTGGAGGCCGCCACGTAGCCTGGCCGACTCTGGGTCAGGCCAGCGATCTGCGGAGGATTAGCATTGACAGCACCCTCAGGGTTGCCCTCATGACGAGCTTGGCGCCGCGGTTCTGCCCCCGCTGTGGGACCGCCCGTGTGGCAGAAATGCCGTTCTGCCCGGGGTGCGGCCTGAACGTCGCCGAGGTTGACGAACATCCGCCAGGCGGGGCTCTTCCAGCGACGCCGAGCGATGTCGCAGCCGACGCGTCGACGGCTCCTCCTGGAACCTCGCAAACCTCAACAGTGGGCCCTTGGGCAGCCGGCCCGCCCGCCGATGCAGCCCTACCCACGGCGATCGACCGGTCAGTTGATCGCGGTTTCCGCGTTCCGCCCATCGTTCTCGTCGGTCTGATCGTCGTCGTTGGGCTGATCGCGCTGGGGCTGCTTACCGGGCTGCGCCTCGGCGGGAGTCCGGGCTCGGGAGGCCAGGCTGGCCCGGCCGTTGCTTCAGGCGCCCCTTCTGCGGCGATCGTCGGGCTCACCATCCTGAGCCCCACGGACGGTCAGGCGGTCGCGTCCAAGGACGTGATCGTCATCGGCATTGCGCCGCCCGGGCTGACGATCACGCAGGACATCAGCTTTGGCTTCGATCAGCACACCACCGTCGACGGCACAGGTCACTGGGCAATCAAGGTCGGCCTCAACGATGGGGACAACAAGCTCACCTTCCGTATCGGCGACGACCACTCGACCCAGAAGACGATCCGGGTCATCTACACGCCACCGCAGTCCACGTGAGCCGCTTCCGTTTCGCCTATCGGTGATCGGCGGGGACGAAGGTCGCGACCTCAAACCGTCCGGCGGCGACCAGCGACCGCCCGGAAAACGAAGAGCACGATGATGGCCCCGATGACGGAAATGACAATGCTCTGAACGTTGATGCCCGTTGGGTCCTTCAGCCCCAGGAAAGCGCCGGCGAGCCAACCACCGACGACTGCCCCCACGATACCCAGGAGGATTGTCCCGATCACTCCTTCGCGGCCACCCACGATCATGTTGGCCAGGAAGCCGGCGATCGCGCCGAGCACGATCCACGCGAGGATGCCCATCTTGTCCGTCCTTCCCTACGGCCCGTCAGCCGCCCGAACGCGCTGGGGGCGGCGCCATCATAGGCGTCTCTTGCCGTGGATTTGGACACTCATGCGGGGACGCCGTCGAGATCGGCAAGCCTAGGGTCGCGTCGGAGGCACCGTGTACGAACCGCGAGCGCGTGGCGCTGCCTCATCGGCGTCGCCGACGAGCATCGGGATCCCTGACCGCAGGCGATCGCAGTTCTTGAAACCGGCGCCCACACTGGAAACCGCTCCTTGGAACGGTCGAGTCAGTCCTCCTCGTGAAGGCGGTACTCGGCGAGCGCCTGCTCGAACGTGCGCCCGGGGACGATGTCGACCTGGTGGCGCCGGTCCGCGGAGGCGAATTCCTGGTGGCCGGCGACGAAGGCATCGAAGCGGTCTACATCGGGGAGGGGGACGGCGATCATCAGCCCAGATCGACCATCGGCCATCAGTCGTGAGACAGCCTCGAGGTCGGCGTTCTTGAACCCGCTGTCCTTCATGGCCGCGGTGACGGATCCAAGCGCAGCCCCACCGAGAATTGCCCCGACGCCAATCGGCCCGCTCAAGGCCGCAAGCACAAGGCCGGCAGCTCCGCCCAGTGCGGCGCCTCGAGCGGCTCCGGGGTCGACCGACTTGTCAGTGGTGATCTTGACGTTGCCGCCTGGCTCGGTGTTGAGCAGCGCCCAGTCCCAGACGACGACGTCCTTCTTCGCAATCCCGCTCTTGAGCGTGTCGCGAACGCTGTTAGCCGCGGACTCGTCGTCGAAACCCAGAAACACGAGCCGCATTCGTTCAGGCTGGGCCATCGTCTGCAACCTCCGACAATCCGTCGCCGGATCAACGGCGTCTGACGAGCTCATTGTTGGCGCCATCTGCTCGGATGTGATGGGGTGCCCACCCCCGTCTTGCGAGAGGGGTGGCATATGCGCCACAAGGGCGCCGGCCGAAAAGAACAGCGCTGGCTGCCCGAAGGCAGCAGCGGTTCAGCGCTAAGCCGCCGGGTCGGACCTCTCAGCGAAGTCGCGCAGGAAGTCGATCATCGGGCGCCCACGAGGTGACCGGGCCGCCCCGGGGTCAGTCGAAGCTCGTCGGACCGCTGATTGGGAGCGCCCAATAGGCAGCGAACAATCCAAAGCCCACAACACTGAGATACGGATTGAGGAACGCCAGCAGGGTGATGAAGGCGTAGACCGGCGGGCCGTACCGATACCCTCGCGCCTCAGCTCGCCTGGAAGCTGAGATGTCGGCAGTGAGGAGACGACCGCCACCGGCGGAGCCATAACGCCAGATGGCGTTGAACATGACCGCGATGGCGGTCATCGTTGCTCCGTAGAGAATCGTCGCCAGGAGCGCGTCAACGCCACTTCCCAGCCGCTGCGCGAGCACGGCCGTCGGGAAGGGGACGAAGGCAATGAACATCAGAAAGATCACGTTGATCATCGCGAACGTGGTGTTCGAACGGCGGATCAGGGTGAAGAGGCGGTGATGCTGGACCCACATGATCCCGATCGTGAGGAAGCTGATGAGGTAGGCCACAAACTCGGGCCATTGGCGGGCCAGCGCTCGCCCGAGATCCTCGTCCGGGGTCGGTAGCCGGATCGCAAGCACGAGCAACGTGATGGCGATCGCGAAGACGCCGTCTGCAAAGGTCTCCAGTCGGCCGGTCTCGGTCACGGTACCGGCTGAGCTCCCGCGCTCGCGAGTTCGAACACGCGGATCGAACCGGAGAACCCCTTCAGGACAAGTTCGCGACCGTCATCGAACGCAAACCCTCGCTCGACGCCCAGATCACGAACGAGGTCGGACGTCAGGATTCGCCCGGGACCGGCGGCATTACAGATCCGGCTGGCAAGGGTGACCGTCGACCCGAACAGGTCGTCGTTGCGGTCGACTGGTTCGCCGGCCGCGATCCCGATCCGCACCCGAAGTTCAGGTGTCTGACCCTCGGATGCGCGTGCCTCGAACCCGGCCTGGATCGAAATCGAGCACTGCAACGCGCTCGCTACCTCGTCGAACGAGGCCATGATCCCGTCGCCCGTGTGCTTTACCTCGCGGCCGCGTGAGGCCACCAGTGCTCGCCGGATGATCAAGTCGTGCTCCGTGAGAAGGACCATGAACGCCGCCTGCCCGACCGACTCCAGGATCGATGTCGAATCCTGCAGGTCCGTGAACAGGATCGTCCGGAAGGGGTTGACCGCTCCAGTTTCGGCGCCGGTCTCGCTCATCCTCCCGAGGAGGCGCAGGACGTTGTCCTCCGAGACGCTGATGATCTCGTTAGGGATGAGGCCGTGCGTAGCCTTGTGCACCGCCGTCAACGAATCGCCCGTGGGTGCTTTCGCCAGGCAGAATGCCTCGCCCTGATCGGCATCGAACCAGTAGGCGAGGAACTGCACCCCGAACTTGGCACCCATGTCGAGGTCGGCCAGATGCGCTTGAGCGACCTGTTCGGCCGTCACTCCAGGGACGTCATGGCGGTCCATGAACAGCGGCATCTGGATTCTCCTGCGGCGGGCATGATCGTACGGCGTTGGGCTGACGGCCACGCCGGGAGCGCACGGCGGCAGCGGCGCGGGTGATGTCGTTGGCGGGCCCGGACCAGATGTTCGTGAGCTGGACAACAATTGACCGCCTGGATGGCTCGGATGTGGTGCTCGAGGAGGACGGAACCTACGAGCCGAGGGGGCTGTCCGGCCGCCGGGTAGTCCTCCGTCTCGTCAAGCCCGACCAGGGCTGCACGCTGACTCGAAGGGCCCTTGGGAGTCGGGCCCTCGATCGGTCGACTACAAGATCGCGACGGCGGGTACCTCGCGGACGCTCACTACTTCGCCACACCAGCGCCGGTGCGGACGGCGGCGACCACGTCAATTCGATTGGCCTGAATTTGGCGTTCCGCGCCGGGTCTTGCGGGCGTCGTGCCGGACGTCCAGACTGGCCGCAGGGCTCGGCGAGGTCCACCCAGACGAGACCGGGCGACGGCCGTCCGGTTGGACGACGGGAGCGCTCCGGCTTCAGCCACTATGCCAGCCGGTTCGTGAAGCTCATCGAGCAGGCGGCGGCAGCGACGGTCGGCTGATTTCGGACCGCTGTTGGGCACGGCTACGGCGCCGGCCGGGACCTGGTTTTCCTCCCGGCGCCGCCGAGTTCTCAGGTCTTCGCCCAAAAACAACAATCAAAAGGAGCGTCACCGATGACCACCACGCCTGTGCCGGCGGACGCGCCCGAAGAACCCCAGGCTCAGGGACGAGTGCGCACGAGAGTCGGTCCGACGTCCATCACCCCACGCGAGCTCAAGCAGATCGAGCGCGCGAACGCGAGCACCGCGACGCCGGTGGTCTTCATCCACGGGCTGTGGCTGCTGCCCTCGAGCTGGGACCGCTGGGTCGCACTGTTCGAGGAGTCCGGGTTCGTCGCACTGACGCCGAGTTGGCCGGATGATCCCGAAACGGTTGAAGGCGCCCGGGCGGAACCCGAGGTCCTCGCCAGAAAGACCCTGAAGCAGATCGCCGATCACACGACCCAGATCATCACCGCCCTGGACAAGAAGCCAGCGCTGATCGGGCACTCCACTGGCGGCTTGCTCGCGGAGATGCTCGCGGGGCGGGGCCTGTCGGCGGCCACCGTGGCGATCGACCCCGGAGTCTTCCGGGGCGTTCTGCCACTACCGCTCGAGGTGCTCAGGGGAGTCGGCCCGTTCCTGATCAACCCTCTCACGCGCCGCCGCGCGCTCACGCTCACGTTCGACCAGTTCAAGTACGGCTGGGCGAACGCGCTTGACGAGAAGGAGGCGAGGGAGCTCTACGACACCTACCACGTCGCCGGCTCCGGGATTGCTCTCGTGCAGATGGGCAACGCGAACCTCAACCCGTGGACCGAGGCCAAGGTGAACACGAAGAACCCCGCCCGGGGCCCCCTGCTGATCATCGACGGCGAGAAAGACCACACGGTGCCGTGGGCGATCGCGAACGCCGCCTACAAGCGGCAAAGGCGCAACCCCGGCGTGACGGAGATCGTGAAGATGCCTAACCGAGGCCACTCCCTCACGATCGACCACGGCTGGCGCGAGGTCGCCGAGACAGCGCTCGCCTTCGTGAAGCGGTTCGTCAAGCCCTGAGCGAGGGAGCAGGCACACGTCTCCACCCGCGATTGACATCCCTCCGATGGCGATGAATACTAAAGCAGATGCTTAACTCTCAGCCCCAGCTGGACCTCGTCTTCCAAGCCCTCTCCGACCCGACGCGACGCGCGATCGTCGAGCGGCTCGGCCGGGGGCCGGTGTCGGTGAGCCAGCTTGCGCAGCCGTTCGCGATGTCGCTGCCGGCCGTCCTCCAGCACGTCGCCGTCCTCGAGGCGAGCGGGCTCGTCCGGTCCGAGAAGGTCGGTCGCGTCCGGACCTGCCAGATCGAGAGCCGCGCACTGTCAGTCGCCGGCCGCTGGATCCAGGAGCGACGGACGACCTGGGAGCGACGCCTGGATCGACTCGGCGCGGTCCTGACCGAGCAGCCCGACTGACCACGAAGGAGGCTCCGATGCCCGAACGATCCGTCGTCCACTCGACATTCACGATCGACCGCACGTATGACCCGCCACCCGCTCTTGTCTTCGCCGCATGGGCCGATCCGGGCCTCAAGTCGCACTGGTTCGGCGGCGGCACCGACGACGCGCCGATCGACCTCGACATGGACTTCCGCGTCGGCGGCCGCGAGACGGACCGGGGCGAGCCCGGCGCCTATGAGGCTCGCTACCACGAGATCGTCCCCGACGAACGGATTGTGTTCACGTACGACCTGTCGCTCGGCGGCTCGCTCGTGTCGGTGTCCCTCGCGACGGTCGAGTTCCACCCGGCCGACGGCGGCACCGGCACCCAACTGACCTACACGGAGCACGGCGCCTTCCTCGACGGCCGCGACGACCCGGAATTGCGCAAGAACGGCACCGGCGGCATGCTCGACGAGCTGGGCCATTGGCTCGAGCGCCAGGCAGCCACCGCCTGACCCAGAGGGCCGTCGCCTGCGTCCCGCGTTCAGGCGCCAACTTCCTTCCTTTGCCCTGCTGGACGGAAGGAGCCGGCCGTCAACGCCCTGACGCCTTCGATCGCTAATCCGCATGGCGTGATCTTGGCCGGCCGTTAAGTGGCTAAACGCGTGCGACAAAGCGTCATGGGGCCGCCGACCGTCCCACAGACCGTTAGGTCAGCGTCGCGGCCGCGGTCTTGAGCGCCGGATCGGAGAAGGCAGCGGCGCACCGGCGCGACGACGACCGCGCAACGTCTGGATCCTCGGGCCTCGCCTACCCGAGCCCGAGCAAACGGCGCACGGAGACAACTATGGCCGCCGCACAGCGGGCGGTGCCGAAGCGCGGCGCGTCCCCGAGCGCGGCGTCCCACAGCACGTGATCCCAGTCGGGATGGGTCGCGAAGCCCGCGACGACTACCTGTCCCGACGCGCGGAGGTCGTCCCCGATGCACGCCAGCTCCGTGGTGGTGATCCCGGGATCGACGACCAGCGCGCCGACCCGGCCGTGGACGACGACCGTCAGGTTCCAGAGCAGCTCGCTCCGGTGGACGAAGACCCCGTCCGCGACCGGTGTCAGCACGCGATGCCTACCCGCGGGTGCTCGTGCCGAGCTTGACGAGCAGCTCGTCCAGCTGGTCGAACGTCTCCGGGTTCCAGCTTGTCGCCCCGGACGCGACCGCGGCGTCGAGCGCCTCTTTCGACGGATAGCGGTCGTGGACGACCAGCCGGGTCCCGGCGCCGTGGTCCTCGAACGTCACGGTGGTCACGACCGTGCCCTCGTCACCTTCCTCGTTCGTCCAGACCAGACGCGTCGGCGGGGTCACCTCGAGGTACCGGCCAAAGAACGCCATCGGCTCGGCCGTGCCGTTGTCGAAGGTGAGCCGGTAGCCGCCCCCGACCCGCGCATCGATCTCGCACGACAGCAGCTTGATGCCGACCGACTTCGGGACCCACCACTGCCGGAACAGCTCGGCATCGGTCCAGGCCTCGAACACGACGTCCCGCGGACCGTCGATCGTTCGGGTCACGACCAGCTCCTGCTCGGACGTCCGCTCGATCGTCGTGCGATCCATCGTGGTGGTGGCCTCAGCTGCGCTTCGGGTGTCCATCGTTCCGCTCCTTCCATCGTCGCTCCGAGATGACCTGCTCCAGCACGTCGAACCGGGCGTCCCACAGCCGGCGCTGTTGCTCGATCCACGCGGTCTCGTCCTCGAGTCGCCGCGGGCCGAGCCGGCACGTCCGCACCCGCCCGACCTTCTCGGTCGTGACGAGCTCGGCGTGCTCCAGCACCCCGACGTGCTTCCGCATGCCCGTAAGGGTCATGTGGAATGCCTCGGCCAGATCCGAGATCGACGCGTCGCCTCGTCCGAGCCGCTCCAGGACGCCACGCCGGGTGGCATCGGACAGCGCCGCGAAGGAGGCATCGAGTCGGCCATCGGGATACTGAACCATCTAGTTCAGTTTATACGCCTGTCTGGACCGGGATGCAAGTCCGATCTCGTGAGCGGGCGCACCGACCCCTGGACACGAGTCAAGATGGCGTGGGGCCGGATCACGTCGCAGGGAGGAGGATCGTGTCCGTCAGGCTCACTCCGTCGGCATACGCCCGCGGATTCGCGCTCGCGCTGCCCGAAAAGGTTGCAGTGGCGCGCCCGACAGGTGTTGGACGCGCGATTTCAACCTGCACCATCCCGATCGAGGGCCGGGATGAGTGGCTGGCCGCGGCGAGGCGGCTGGCGTGAGGTTCCGGACTCCAGCCCGGGCGACGGAGCGTGAGGTCGTCGTGGTCGCCGCGGTCCTCGCAGCCGGCTCGGAGAAGGCTGCCGCCCACCGGCTCGGCCTGTCGCACTCGACCGTCAAGCACCACCTGGCGAATGCGCCGTCGAAGGTGGGCGCGGAGACGACGGCGCAACTCGTGTGGATCCTCGCCCCGCGGCTGCCGGAACCTGACGATGGCAGCCGAAGGGTCGAGTAGGGCGGTTTAGGTGAGCGCGCGGTTGGCCTTCGGGTGCGATCGTCCCAGCTGACTACGTGCGCGGCCACCTGGAGAGAGCCCAAGTGACCAGGTCCGCGCCTCGCGCGTCGATTTCTGCCGGACCCCATGTCGCGTACTTGATTTGGCAGGACTCGCCGCGGGAGTGCGTCGGCCTCCGGAGCCGAAGGTCGCAGGTTCGAATCCGCCGGGCGCGCCACCGCGGTTCTGGTGGCGCCACGAGGGCCAGGCTAGTACCGCACCTGAAACACGAACGTGCGCAGCCACAGAAACACCAGCAAGAGCCCGGCGATGACGGCAGTCACGACCACGTCGAGGATCCGGGCCGC
>DASXSA010000136.1:0-4766 GCA_036506235.1 Candidatus Limnocylindrales bacterium
CGGCGTCTGCCTGGCTGCTTGACTACGCGCAGCACGTGGCGGCATCCGGTCGAGACTGCAAGGGCCCGGTCGACGCGTGGACCGACGCCGTCGTCGGATCGCTGGCGATCCGTCGCCTCGACCTGGTGTGCCAGGAAATCCGCCTGTCAGACGTCGCGTTCGTGGTCGATGGCACGGGGTACGTGATGTCCGGCAACCGCGAGGTCATCGCGCTCTTCCTGGACACGTTCCAACCGGGCGCGTAGCCCGGCTAGTCCGGGAACGCCTCCGGGCCTCGCTCCGCGAGCTCGGAGGCTTCCCTTGCGTGGTCGTCGGAGGGGAGCCACGAGTATGGGTAGCGGTCGTCGTCGAGGTCGAGCGCGGCCTTCGTGAGCGACAGCGGGTTGAACGTGTCGACCATGACCGCGAGCTCCTCGGTCCGCTCCTTGCCGATCGACGCCTCGACCGTGCCCGGATGGGGCCCGTGGGGAATGCCGGCCGGATGGACCGTGAACGAGGCGATCTCCACCCCGCGCCGACTCATGAAGTTGCCGGCGACGTAGTAGATGACCTCGTCGCTGTTGATGTTCGAATGGTTGTACGGCGCCGGGATCGCGAGCGGGTGATAGTCGAACTTGCGGGGCACGAACGAGCACAGCACGAAGTTACGACCCTGGAACGTCTGGTGGACGGGCGGCGGCTGGTGGACCCGGCCGGTGATCGGCTGGAAGTTGCCGATGTTGAAGATGAACGGCCACAGATAGCCGTCCCAACCCACGAGGTCGAACGGATGGTGACGGTAGTGGTAAGCCGTCACGCGGCCGCGCGTCTTGACGTGGATGACGAAGTCGCCTTCCTGCGTGTGCGGGGGGACCTCGTCGGGCGGCCGGATGTCGCGCTGGTAGTAGGGCGCGTGTTCGAGCAGCTGGCCGTAGTCGTTGAGGTAGCGGCGAGGCGGCTCGATCTCGCCGGGCGTCTCGAGCCACAACAGGCGGTGCGCCGAGCCGTCCTCCGGCTCCAGGCGCCAGGTCGTCCCGATGGGGATGACGATGTAGTCGCCCGGGCCGTAGCGCAGCGACCCGAAGATCGATTCGAAGACGCCCTCGCCCTCGTGGACGAAGATCACCTCGTCGCCCTCGCCGTTGCGATAGAAGGTGCCGGGTGGCATCGGCCCGGCCGGTCGCGCGACGCCGAACACGACGTCGGCGTTGAAGTACAGAGGAATGCGCCCGGTGATGGCGTCTCCGCTGGCCGGGATCTGGCCGGTCTTGGTCAGGTGGTGGCGATGTGGCTGGTCCTCGCCGACGGCGATCAGTTCGACCTCCCGGACCAGCTCCACCTTGTGCGTCCGGGTGGGCGGAACCTCGTGATACAGGAGGCTGCTGCGTCCGACGAAGCCCTCCACGCCGAACAGCTCCTCCGCGTACAGCTGGCCGTCGGCCGATCTCAGCTGCGTGTGGCGCTGCTGCGGGACCTGGCCGCGGCGGACGTAGTACATGACCTCCTCCGAGCTCCTGCCGCTCCTCGTGGCCCCTCGGGCCCTTCGGGCCTCCTCGGGCCTCCTCGCTCGGCGCCGAGTCTACGACGCGCCGGCCGACATGCTCCGGCGCTCCATGAGGACGACGTCACGCCAGCGACCGAGGCGGTCCCGCCCGATCCGCTCCTGGACACCGACACGCCGGAAGCCGGCGCGCTCATGCGCGGCGAGGCTCGCGCCGTTCTCCACGAGGACTCCCGCCAGCAGCGTCCAGATGCCGGCTGCCTCCGACGCCTCGATGACGCCCTCCAGCAGTCGCCGGCCAACTCCGTGGCCGCGCGCGGTCTCCGCGACGTACACGCTCTCCCAGGCGACGCCCTGGTAGACCTGCCGGGCCGAGTAGGGCGTGAGCGCGACCCAGCCAACGATCGCACCGTCGGCGCGGGCGACCAGCCGACAGTCAGGCCGATGGGCTCGATCCCAGGCCTCCCATTCGGGCGTGTCGATCTCGAGCGTCGCATCCCCGGTCGCAATCCCCTGCCGGTAGATCTCCTTGACCGCGGGCCAGTCGTCGGCGGTCATGCGCTCGAGCGTGATCACCGCCATGAGGGCCTGTTCACAATGGGCGTCCGAAGCTCGCCCAGTCGCTCGATCCGGAGGACGACCTCGTCGCCCGGCTCGAGATACCGGCCGAGCCGCTCGTCCTTGACCTCGAGCAGGCAGCCGCCTCCCACGGTTCCGCTCCCGATCAAGTCGCCCGGCCGCAGCCGCGCGTCTGCCGATGCCCGCGCGACCATTTCGCCGAATGAGAAATGGGCGTCGCTCCACAGTCCGCGACTGGTCTCTTCGCCGTTGACACTCGCGGTCATCGTCAGCCCGAAGCCCTTGCCGCGCCCGGCGTCGGCGAGCTCGTCGGGGGTCACCAGCCACGGCCCGATCGTCGACGCGAAGTCCTTGCCCTTCGCGGGTCCCAGCCGGACGGTGGTCTCCTCGCGCTGGAGGTCGCGCGCCGACCAGTCGTTCAGGATCGTGTAGCCGCCGATTGCCTGCTCGGCGCGCCCGGCATCGAGATCGACGGCCGGCGTGTCGACGACCGCGCACACCTCCAGCTCGTAGTCCAGCTCGGCGCTGCCGGCCGGGGCCCAGACGGCGTCATCCGGGCCACGGATCTCGGAGACGTTGGAGAAATAGAAGATCGGCAGGCGGTACCAGGCCTCGGGAACCTCCTGACCCCGGCGTTGCCACATCGTGGACACGTGGCCCTCGAACGCGTAGAAGTCGCGCAGGCTCGGGGGACCCAACACCGGCGGCCCGAACTCGAGACCTTCGGCCTCGAAGATCGCATCGTCATCGTCTCCGGCCGGCTCGTAGGGATCGAGGACATCCCTCAAGGCCTCGACGCGGAGCCCGCGTGCGAGATGGTCGTCAAGGGTGGTGATCGGAACGCGGAAGAGAGCCGAATTGTGGGCACGGCGGGGATCCTCGGCCAGGAGGCGGCGCCTGCCGACCTCGAGATCGAGCCAGCGCCCGGGAGGTGCTCCATTTCCCAGCCCCGCGGCGAGACGCCACGGGCTGCCCGCCGCCGCGAACCGCTCGCGCACGTGGGCAATCCTCATGGCCCCGGAGTCTACGGCCGCCAACGGCCGGGAACCCCGGCGCGTGGCAGTATCGCCGTGATCGGACCGCGAACATCGAAGGAGGTTGGGTGAGCCGGCTGCAGCGACGGCGATTCAGCGAGCCCGCAGACGTGCGGCGCTTCCCGCACGGGCGGGTCGATGTGGTCGAGCTCGACGACATCGTGGTCGGGCGCATGACGTACGAGCCGGGCTGGCGCTGGTCGCAGGACGTCAAACCGGTGGCCGGCACCGAGCGCTGCCAGTACCATCACGTCGGCGTCACGCTGCAGGGCCGGCTGCGGGTCGAGATGCCGGACGGCCTGGAGATGGAGATCGGGCCGGGTGAGGTCTTCGAGATCCCGCCGGGTCACGACGCCTGGGTCGTCGGCGACGCGCCCTGGGTGTCGGTCGATTTCGAGGCCATGCGGAGCTACGGGCGGTCGATCGAGGACCGCGGCGACCGCTTCCTGACCTCGATGCTGTTCACCGACATCGTCGGCTCCACGGCCCTTGCCGCGACGCTCGGTGCCAGCAAGTGGAAAGAGCTGCTCGCCCAGCACAACGAGCGCGCGGAGCGGGTCATCGACAGGTATCACGGGCGGCTCGTCGAGACGACCGGCGACGGGCTCCTGGCACTCTTCGACGGCGCCGAGCGCGCGGTTCGCTCGGCGATTGCCGTGCGCGGAGCGATGAATGCACTCGAGCTCGAGATCCGCCAGGGCGTCCACACGGGCGAGATCGAGCTGGTCGGCGGCAGCGTTCGGGGGATCGCCGTCCATCTTGCCGCCCGGATCATGGCCCTGGCCGGGGCGGGCGAGATCCTCGTCTCGAGCACCGTGCGCGAGCTCGTCGACGCCAGTGGCCTCGCGTTCCAGGACCGGGGCACCCATGAGCTCAAGGGCTTCTCGGGAGCGCGGCAGGTCTACGCCGTCGTGGAGGAGAACGCGGCTCTCCAGGAGCCTGCAGCTCTGGAGGAAGCGGCCGCTGAGGGCTGAAAGCCGGCCCGGTCGCGCGGCGGGTTGACTACCCGATCAGCGTCGTCGCGATGAGCGCGAGCGCGGCAGCGCCCATCACCGCCGCGGTCAGCCAGCCCATCACGTTCAGGAGCCGTCCGTTCGTTCGTGCGCCCATCACCTTGCGATCGTTCGATACGACCATGACCAGCACGAGCAGCGGCGGCGCGAGCATCCCGTTGATGACCGAGGTGATCACCAGGGCATCGATCGGGTTGATGCCCACGAAGTTGATGGCCATACCCACGAGCGTCGCGGCGACGATCACCCCATAGAACTGGGGGGCGGCCGTGGGCGGGCGATCGAGACCGAACTTCCAGCCGAAGGCCTCCGAGACGCCATAGGCCGCCGAGCCGGTCAGGATGGGTACGGCAAGAACACCCGCACCGATCAGACCGATCGAGAGCAGCACGGCCGACACGTCCCCTGCCACCGGCCGAAGCGCCTGCGCGGCGTCGACCGCAGACCCGATGTTGGTCTGTCCGTGCGTGAAGAGGGTGGCTCCGGTCGCGAGCATGATGAAGTAGGCGACGATCTGCGAGAAGAACATGCCGGCCATCGTGTCCCACAGCGCGTACTTGAGCTCAGACTTCGATGCGCCCTGGCGCTGCCAGAGCTTCTTGCGGCCGATGTCCATCTCCTGTTCGACTTCATGGCTGGCCTGCCAGAAGAACAGGTAGG
>DASXSA010000137.1:0-3257 GCA_036506235.1 Candidatus Limnocylindrales bacterium
TCGACCGCCCAGGCGCACATGCGCCAGGCGGTTGTCACGCCCTGACGGACTAGCTCGCGGCTGGGCCGGGCAGACCGATCGGCAGGCGACCTGGCCGAGTGGCACGCCTTGAGCGGCTACTACGTTATCCATCTCGCCGGCCTGCTTCAGGCGGGCGGGCCTGCGCACGTCACGTTTGCCTGCTGGGACGGCGATCTCCGTGCCCCCGCCCGCAGGCTCGGCTACGAGCTCGTTCCTAGCTGACGGCTCCTCGTCTCCCAAGGCGGTCACCCAGCGATAAACGCCAGCGTTCTACGGCTGGCCTTTGCGGAACGCTGCATCCAGCGCGGAAATACAGTCCGGTAGACTTTGGGCGAGTGCCTTCGCCGATGGCTGAACCCGAAAGGACAGGAATTCAGGTCATCCAGGTTAATCCGGGTCTTATTGAACATCGTGACGCCGAGCCAGCCTGAGCGATTCGACTTCATTCGCGAGATCGTCGCCGCCGACCTGCGCGACGGTAGGCATTCACACATCGTCACACGCTTTCCGCCAGAGCCCAACGGGTACCTGCACATCGGCCACGCGAAGTCGATATGCTTGAACTTCGGCATCGCGCGCGAGTTCGATGGCCACTGCAACCTTCGGTTCGATGACACCAATCCGGTTAAGGAGGAGCAGGAGTACATCGACGCGATACAGGCGGACGTGCGCTGGCTCGGCTTCGACTGGGCCGATCGTCTGTATCACGCATCTGACTACTTCGAGCAGCTGTACGAGTGGGCTGCGGATCTCATTCGGGCCGGCAACGCCTACGTCGACGATCTGTCCGGCGATGAGATCCGCGAATACCGCGGCACGCTGACCCTGCCTGGTCGGAATAGCCCCTGGCGCGACCGGCCGGTGGACGAAAACCTGGACTTGTTCTCGCGCATGCGCGCGGGCGAGTTCCCGAACGGCGCACGGGTGCTGCGCGCGCGGATCGACATGGCGTCGCCGAATATCAACCTGCGCGACCCCGTCCTGTACCGGATCCTCCACGCGGCCCACCCTCGCACCGGCGACGCGTGGTGCATCTACCCAACGTACGACTTCGCACACGGCCAATCCGACGCGATCGAGGGCGTGACCCACTCAATCTGCACACTGGAGTTCGAGGCGCATCGACCCCTCTATGACTGGTTCATCGAGCATCTGCCGGTCCCTTCCCGGCCTCGGCAGTACGAGTTCGCCAGGCTGAACCTCACCTACACCGTCCTTTCGAAGCGGGTCCTTCTGCGCCTGGTGACCGAGGGGCACGTCCGCGGCTGGGACGATCCGCGGATGCCGACCATCTCCGGCCTCCGCCGGCGTGGCTTCCCGGCCGAGGGTATCCGCGATTTCGCTGCGATGATCGGCGTCGCAAAGTCCGACAGCGTCATCGAGATGGGGATGCTCGAGTACGCCGTCCGTGCCGTCCTCAACCGAACGGCTCAGCGCCGGTTCGGCGTCCTCGATCCGCTCAAGGTGGTCATTGAGAACTACCCCGAAGGGCGTGTCGAAGAGATGGAGGTCGTCAACAACCCAGAGGATCTCTCCGCGGGCACCCGTAAGGTGCCGTTCTCGCGCGAATTGTGGATCGAGCGCGAAGACTTCATGGAGGAGCCCCCGCCGAAGTTCTTCCGGCTCGCCCCGGGCCGGGAGGTGCGCCTCAGATCAGCCTACTTCGTCACCTGCCGAGAGGTCGTGAAGGACGCGGCCGGCAGCCTCATCGAGCTTCACTGCACCTATGACCCGGCCACCCGAGGCGGCGAGTCGCCGGACGGTCGCCGGCCAAAAGCAACACTCCACTGGATCGCGGCCAATCACGCGGTGCCGGCAGAGGTCCGCCTGTACGACTACTTGTTCTGCCGGCCGGACCCCGGTGGCGACGGCCGTGACCTCTTCGAGGATCTGAACCCGGCGTCCGAGACCGTCCTTACGGGATGCCGTGTCGAGCCTTCGCTCGCCGCGGTTCCCGTCGGCCAGACTGTGCAGTTCGAGCGGCTGGGATACTTCACGCCGGACCCGGATTCGACGCCGGACCACCTGGTCTTTAACCGGACGCTCACGCTCAAGGACACGTGGGCCAAGGTGCAGGCACGGGATCGTTGAGGTGCGCGGCGTCGCGCGCTAAACTCTTCGAGGCCTTCGGGCCCCGGTGGCGAGTGGCCAAACGGCAAGGCACCTGACTCTGGATCAGGGGATTGAAGGTTCGAATCCTTCCTCGCCAGCCAGCCTCCGCTCCAGCCTCGCCCTGGCTTGCAATGAGTGCGGCCCCTTGGCACGAAGGGCGCTGACGCGCCCGAGGAGCTTGTGGACGTAGAGGATGCCCGACGGCCTTCAGTCGGAACAGGCCAACCTTCAGGTGGAACGAGAATGATGCTCGGGTGAGGATCGGCGTTTGCTCCGACGTGCACGGTCGCCATGACCGGCTCCTGGCAGTGCTTGCCGCCATGGCAGCAGCCGGGGTCGACGAACGCTGGTGCCTGGGGGATCTGGTCGGACGCGAGCCGGTCACGGCTGAGCTAGTAGGCGCGGCTTCCCAACTTGACCTGCTGATCGCGGGAAATCACGACGCCTGGGCGCTCGGGCCGGACCGGGTCGTCGCCCGCGGACGCGACGTGTTCCGGTTGTCGAGCCGCGCATTGGCCAGCCGTCACGGCATCGACTGCTGGCACGGCTCGCCGCGCCACCCCCTGCTCGGGTTCCTCACTGAGGCGTCTGCCGCCAGAATCCTGCCTGGCCGCCCCTTGGGATCGCTCGGACTTGTCGGCCATACGCATGAACCGGCCCTCTTCGTTTACGACGGCGCCGCTACGCGCGCGGTGCGGCCTGTCCCGGGCGAGTCTTACGACTGGCTCGCAACCGGTGCCTTCATGGCCAACCCGGGGGCGGTCTGCGGCAACCCACGCGACGCGGCGAGCTGGTGGCTCATCGTCGACATTGACGCCCGCGTGATGCGGTGGCACCGCAAGACGTTCGGGACCGAAGAAGCTGCCGCTGCCTGCTTGTGAGGCACGTCGGGCGGTTGGTGTTCCCATTGTCGTTGGACCCGGGTACGTCACCGGCATGCGCCACCGAGCTCCCGATTCTCCAGGGGGACAACGATGTCGTCGGAGCGCACGTTTTGTTCCCCAACCCGTTGCACCAGTTCCGACGTTCCTGTCGGCTGAGCGAATCGTCAGGGCGGGTCGGCGGACATGCGTGATAGCCGCACGCATCAAGAACTGGCTGACAAGGAGTTCAGCACCGCGACC
>DASXSA010000138.1:0-6773 GCA_036506235.1 Candidatus Limnocylindrales bacterium
CACCCAGGTCGAACGCATCCCCGAGTGGCAGAGCCAGGCAGGCGTCAAGAAGGTCACGCGGGACACGGCCGTCCCGCTCGCGGTCGGATCGAGCTTCCGGATGGATCGCGAGTCACGCGGACGGACGGCGGCGATCGATTGTCGCGTGACCGTCCTGGAGCCCGGGCGCGAGTTCGACTTCCGGTCGATGGACTCGGACGGCTTCGCCGGCGACTTCCGCACGACGCTGACGCCCACCTCTGATGGCACGAACCTGCACTGGGCGGTGGAGATGCAGCCGCCGAACCTGCTCTACCGGCTTCTGCAGCCGATGATCAAGCGCGAGATTCTCAAGTCCGCCAGCGTCGACTTCGCCAATCTGCGGGCACGGCTCGAAGGCGGGTCGACTGCGTCGGGGTAATCGTGGTCGCTCGTAACTGGAACGACGGGAAGGATTCCGGATCGCTCGCGGGTCAACCCGGACGGCAACCGATTACCCGGGCCCTCGGAGTTCCCTCCTCGCCTCCGGTCGGCCCCCTCCTCCCGGTGGCGCTCTTCCACGCGCGTGCCGCTCCGTTTCTCGAGGGTCGCTGCGGCTAAACTTTCCGGACACTCCGGGAGAGTCGATGATCGAGACGGACGAGGAGCGCCAGGCGCGATCGGGGGAATCCGCGGGCCCTGACGCGCCGTCCGAAAAGGCGCCGCAGCGCGGCAAGACGGTCCACGGCGACCCGGCCAACGCGGGCCACCGCGTGCTGGCCCCGGACGACGCCGAGGTCGAGGCCTACCTCGAGACCGCGCTCAAGGCCCCGGCACCCGCGCGGACCCCGTCCGACCACCCGGCCGTCGCCGAGCCCGATACCGTGTTCGTCCTGGACTTCGGCAGCCAGTACGCCCAGCTCATCGCACGGCGGGTCCGGGAGCTGAACGTCTACTCGGAGCTCATCCCGCACGACACGCCGTGGGCGGAGATCGCCCGCCGCAATCCCAAGGCCATCATCCTCTCGGGCGGTCCTGCCTCTGTCTACGACGAGGGTGCGCCGCGCGCCGACCCGGGCCTGTGGTCCGGACAGATCCCCGTCCTCGGCATTTGCTACGGGCTGCACCTCATGGCGCGCGACCTGGGTGGTGACGTCATCCCCGCCACCAAACGCGAGTACGGCCCCGCGAACGTCACGATCACCGGCGACGACGGGCTGTTCCGTGGGATCGACCGTGAGCAGGCCGTCTGGATGAGCCACGGCGACTCGATCGTCCGGCCGCCGGAGGGGTTCCATCCGACGGCCCAGACGGCGTCGACGCCATTTGCCGGACTGGCCGATCCGGACCGCGGCCTGTACGGCATTCAGTTCCATCCCGAGGTAGTTCACACGCCGCGTGGCCGGGACATCCTGCGCAACTTCGTGATCGGGATCGCGGGCGCGCGGCCGACCTGGACCGCGGCGAACTTCATCGAGGCGACCGTCGCCGAGATTCGTGCCCGGGTCGATGCGCACGCCGCGGCAACGGGCTCGGAGGGCAAGGTCATCTGCGCGCTGTCGGGCGGCGTCGATTCCGCGGTTGCGGCGACGCTCGTCCATCGCGCGGTCGGCGACCGGCTGACCTGCATCTATGTCGACCACGGCCTCATGCGCAAGAAGGAATCGGAGCTGCTGCGGCAGACGTTCGAGAAGAACCTGGGCATGCGCCTGCTGATGGTCGATGCGCGCGATCGCTTCCTCCGCAGGCTCGCCGGCGTCGAGGACCCGGAGCAGAAGCGGCGAATCATCGGCGACGAGTTCATCCGCGTGTTCGAGGAGGAGGCCGCCGCCATCGGCCGCATCGACTTCCTGACCCAGGGCACGCTCTACCCGGACGTCATCGAGAGCGCGACGGCAGAGACCAAGGCCGCCCAGAAGATCAAGACCCACCACAACGTTGGTGGTCTCCCGGCGGACCTCCGCTTCTCGCTCATCGAGCCGCTGCGTTACCTGTTCAAGGACGAGGTGCGCACGGTGGGGCTGGAGCTCGGGCTGCCCGAGGCGATGGTGCTCCGCCAACCCTTCCCCGGGCCGGGTCTCGCGATCCGGATCATTGGCGAGGTGACCGCCGAGCGGCTGGAGACCCTGCGCGAGGCCGACTGGATCGTCATCGACGAGATCAAGGCGGCCGGTCTCTACCGCAGCCTCTGGCAGTCATTCGCGATCCTGACACCGGTTCGATCCGTGGGGGTGATGGGTGATGGGCGGACGTACGCCAACGTGGTCGCCGTTCGCGCGGTGACGTCGGAGGACGGGATGACGGCGGACTGGGCGAAGCTGCCCTACGAGGTCCTTGCCCGCATCTCGTCGCGCATCGTCAACGAGGTCCCGGGCGTGAATCGCGTCGTCTACGACATTTCGTCCAAGCCGCCCGCGACCATCGAGTGGGAGTAACGAACCTAGGACGATTCGGGGGTGCAGTTCGGGACCTCGACACGCTAGAGTGACCGCGATGGCCGAGGAAGCGATCCCGCAGGACGCGGCGCCAGCCCCTGAATTGAACGCCGCGCGCTGCCCCTGGTGCTCCGCCGAACTTCCCTCGCCGGACGTGACGGAGTGCCCGTCCTGCCTGGCGACGCTGGTCTCGACCGCCGACGCCGCGGTACCCGGTGTCACCGCGATCGACGTCGAGGCGATGCTCCGCAGCGGCCGCGAGCCGCCCCGGCAGCGCGGTGGACTCCTGGGCTGGATCAGTGGCTCGGGCGACGAGACGCCGACTCCCTCCGAGCTGCGCTCGGTCGAGGCGCCGACGGCCGACGTCCGGCGGGAGATGCTCCGCCTGGAGATCGACGCCGAGCGCCAGCGCCTCGAAGCCGAGGCCGCGGCAATCGCCGCCGAGGAGCAACTCACCAACGGCACGCCGCCGGTCGCCGCCGGGGACGGCGGGGCTTCCGGGGAGAACGACGCGGAGCCCGGGGCCGCCGAGGCCGATGCGGTTCCCGAAGACGAAGCCATCGCCGCGGACGAGGACAAGGCAGACTCCTAACGGCCCCTGCCGGCCGCCAATGCCGCGGCCGGTCGCGCAAATGCCACCCTGCAGCCCCGACCGTATGCTCACGCGCGTGCCCGAGCGCCTTCCCCGTCCCGGCCCGTCGTTCGCCCGTGAACGTGCCGTACGCGTGCGGGATCGATCCTTCCGGGCCGGAATGGCACGGCCGACCAGCACGGATGACGGCTGGTGGCTGACCGTGCTGTGGGTGATCGATGACGATGGGGTGATCAGCTTCCGGGACGTCGCCCCGCTCGCAGGGCCGCCAGCCGGGCCGCCGCTGTTGCGCCTCGGCCCTTCCTTCGCGGGATCGCTCTCGGGCATGATCCTGGAAGAGAACGGACGGCTTGCGATGCGCCTGAACGTGGTATCGGCGCCGGACGACGAAGCCCGCCCGTGGCTTGCCCCGCTCGCCATCCGTGCCGCCTTCCGCTGGGATCCCGTGCGCATCGCCGCGATGAGCGCCAACGAGCTCGCGGATCAGGTCCTCGACGGGTTCGGTCGGTCGGTCGAGGGGCTCACCAGGCCGTAACTCCCGATGACGGCTCCACGGGCGGCATGACGGCTCCACGGCCGGCATGACGGCTCCAGGGGCGGCCGCCGCGACACGCTTGTAGACTCAGGCGACCGTCATGCCTGACCTGTTCGACGAGATCCGCGACGAGCTGCGCCGCCGACAGGCGGCCGCGCGAGGCGAGCAGGAGCCCTCAGCGCCGGGGGACGACGATCAGCCGGACGGCAACGGCGACGCAGATGGCCCCAGGGAACCAGTCGGGCCGCGACGTGCGGGGCCACCCCGGCAGAGGCGCCGTGGCGGGGTCCCGTCGTTCGGTTTCCGCCGGTTCGGCGTGGCGCTCGTCCTCCTCGCGATCTTCCTCCTGCTTGCCCTTGGTGGCTTCGTCCTCGACTTCTGGACCGACGCCATTTGGTACAAGAGCGTCGGCTACGACTCGGTGTTCTGGACGCGCGTCGGTACCCAGGCCGGGCTGCTCGCCCTGACCCTCGTGATCGTGCTGGCGATCCTGCTGGGCAACCTGTGGCTCGCCGGCCGGCTCTCGCCCCCGCCGGATCCCAACCGGCCCAACCCCATTTCCGCCTTCTTCGAGCGGCTCGCCGAAGGTCCCGGCCTGGGCGACCGCTACGACGACGACGGCCTGCTCGGGGGCTTCCGGACGGATCCCTTCGGTCGGCCGACGCGTCGCCGACCGGGCCTGACCATCCAGCCACCAGACATCCCGGACATGACGCCGATCGCGCGGCTGGTGATCGTGGTCATCGCCGTTCTGATCGCGCTCGGTACCGCCGGCGCCATCGCCGGGCGGTGGGAGACGATCCAGCTGTGGTTGAACCAGGTGCCCTTCAGCCCGAGCGGCGAAGGTGCCGTCACGGACCCGGTGTTCAACCGTGATATCGGCTTCTACCTGTTCCAGCTTCCCGTGCTGCGACTCTTCCAGTCATTCGCCAACGGCCTGATCTTCGCGGCCCTCCTGGTCGCCGGCGTGCGCTACGTCCTCGCGCTCGCCGCGGGTGGCGCGTTCACCACGTCGATGCGCGTGCACCTGGCCGTCCTCTTCGGCCTCTTCCTCCTGAGCGTCGCCGGCGGCTACCAGCTCGACAAGCTGGAGCTGGTGTACGGCAACCGCGGCCCGGGAATCACGGGCGTCGCCTACACCGACGCGCACGCTCAATTCCTCGCTCTCGACGTCCTCACGTTCATCGCCGGGCTCGCGGCTGCGTTGCTGGTTGCCGGTGCGTTCACCCGCTGGACGTGGCCGCTGGGGATCGTGCTGATCGGCTGGTTCAGCGCCTCGATCGTGCTCGGAACGCTGTATCCGGAGCTGATCCAACGCTTCACGGTGGCGCCGAACCAGCTCGCGCAGGAGACGCCCTACATCACGAACAACATCGCCATGACGCGCCTGGCGTACGGCCTCAACACCTGGACGGGGATCGACTATCGGGGCGAGGGAACGCTGACCCAGCAGCAGATCGCCAACGAGCAGGCGACGTTCCAGAACGCCCGCCTGTGGGACTACCGCCCGCTCGGCTCGACGCTGGACCAGATCCAGACGATCCGCCAGTACTACGACTTCACGGACGTCGACACCGACCGCTACATGATCGACCAGCGGCTGCGACAGGTGATGCTGTCGGCGCGCGAGCTCGTGCAGGAGCGCGCCTCCTCGGCCGGCCAGTGGGTGAACCTGCGGATCACCTACACGCACGGGATCGGCGTCGCGATGGTGCCCGTCAACGAGGCGACGACCGAGGGCCAGCCGCAGCTGTTCATCTCGAACCTGCCGCCCGTGTCCGTCGCCGGAGCCCCAACGATCAGCCAGCCGCGGATCTACTTCGGGGAGCGGCCGAGCACGTACGTGATCACCGGCGCGCGTCAGCCCGAGTTCGATTATCCGGTTGGCGGTGCGGAGTCCTCGGGTAGCTCGTCGAGCACGACGACGTGGACCGGAACCAGCGGGATCAAGCTCGACACGACGCTCGCGCGGCTGCTGTTCGCGCTGCGGTTCCGCGACCTGGACATGTTCATCAGCGACCAGGTCACGAGCTCCAGCCAGCTGCTCTTCCATCGCTCGCTGTCCGACCGCCTGCCGCGCATCGCGCCGTTCCTGCGCTACGACAAGGACCCGTACATCGTGGTGCGGGCCGATGGGCGACTCGCGTACATCCAGGACGCGTACACGATCAGCGACCGCTTCCCGAACGCCAACGTGTTCGATCGCAGCAAGCTGCCCGAAGGTTCCGGCCTGGCGGACGACGACTTCGACTACATCCGCAACAGCGTGAAGGTCGTCGTCGACGCCTATGACGGCACAACGACGTTCTACGCCGCGGATCCGTCCGACCCGATCCTGCGCGCGTACGAGCGCGTGTTCCCACAGCTGTTCAAGCCGCTCGACCAGATGCCCGCCGACCTCCAGGCGCACCTGCGCGTCCCCGAGGAGCTGTTTGACGTGCAGACCAGGATGTTCGGGACCTACCACGTCCAGGATCCATCGATCTTCTTCCAGGGCAGCGACCGCTGGGAGGTGCCGACCATCGCGCGTCGCGACGTCGGCCAGCTGCCGGAAGAGGCCTATTACGTCGTCATGCGGCTGCCCGGTGAGCAGAACCCGGAGTTCCTGCTGTTGCGGCCCCTTGTCCCGTCGAGCCGGCAGAACATGATCGCGTGGGTCGCCGCCCGCCAGGACAGCCCGAACCGCGGGCAGATCCGGGTCTACCAGTTCCCGCGGGACACCACGATCTTCGGGCCGGGCCAGATCCAGGCGCGGATCGACCAGGACTCCACGATCAGCTCCCAGATCACGCTCTGGAACCAGTCCGGTTCGCAGGTGATCTTCGGGAACCTGATCGTCGTGCCGGTCCAGGACGCGCTGATCTACCTCGAGCCGATCTACCTCCAGTCGACGGGGGCGAAGTTCCCGGAGTTCAAGAAGATCGTCGTGGCGTCCCCGACGCGCGTCGTGTGGGGCGACACGCTGGCCGAAAGTCTGAGCCTGCTCACCAGCGGCGCGCCGCTGCCCTCTCCCAGCCCGGCCGGCTCGCCCGGTGCCAGTCCCTCGCCGAGTCCCGCGCAGCCGTCGCCGAGCGCCGGCGCGACGCCACCGCCCGGTGACGTTGCCGCGCTCATCGCCTACGCCAACGTCCACTTCAACCGGGCCCAGGAGGCGCTGCGGAACGGCGACTTCGCCACCTACGGGCAGGAAATCAAGCTCGTCCAGGATGCGCTGCGCCAGCTCGATACGCTGGTGCGCAGCCCCTCGCCGTCC